>CAZDHV010000254.1:0-1451 GCA_964505335.1 uncultured Saprospiraceae bacterium
TGATATGCCATCAGTTATCCTTAACAATCCAGTATCCAGAGGACATCCCCCAGTGTTGACTTCTGTTATGAGGAAGGTAAGTTCGACTGGCTCACCTTGTGTGAATACCGTATCTGCACAGATTACGGGTAGGTTTTCTATCACGATCTCTGGAGCTTGACGATAGATTAGTTCGACGTCTTGAGGTCCTTCTCTGAGGTCTACAGTATCACGTATCTCTATGAAGTAATCTAAAATCTCACCAGCCACATAGCCTGGTTGGAGCGAGGAGTCGTCGACACCTATGATTGAGATTTCATATGGCCTTGTAGGAACTATCAGTTCAACTATTCCACAAGAGTTACTGGTCTCTATGTATTCAAAACACCCTTGGTTGAGATCTCTGATCCTAACGTCTACTTTTCCAAAGCAAAAGTTACCACAGGCCTGCACGTTGACTTTGATTGTGTCTGTCTCATGATTAGTGAAGTGAATTCCACTCGTATCCTCGAGGATAGTGAGGATCGGTGTTTGGACAGGTAGAAAGTCATATACTGCGCTGTCTGGCCTGAGGATATATTGATTTAATTCGTCACGTATGTTGATAGTTACTTGATAGTTACCCTCAGGATCGGATTCACTGAGTAGCTGTACTTCATCATTTAAGAAGATTGGGATATCTGGAATGCCGCATGTGTCTTCATTGATGCTGTTTTCGTCTACCTGTACCAGTGTGCCGGAGATAAGTATGGTTGAGATATCTTGAAAATTCACACCCTCTTCTTCGGTATCAGTATCGATGAATTGAAGAGAAAATTCTTCTGGAGTAAATTCATGGTCGAGAAAGGAAGGAGTCACTGTCCAATCACTTTGATCGAGTCCATGATAGATGCCCGAGATGGTATAATTTCCATTTTGCAATGATTCTGCACTATAGATAGCGTTAGGACAAGCGCCATGTATCGGTTGATCTGGAGTAGCCGTTATCGTAGCACCAGTGACACTACCTGTTCCTCCTGGTCCTGTTGTGATCCTGCCCGATATGAGTCCACGTCCACCAGTTTCATTGTTCCTAAGAGCGTCAAAAGATAGGATGTTAGAGTAAAATTTGATAGTTCTTCCAGGGCCATTTACGGCTCTCCTTACTTGGAAATCATCACCCATGTTGCCAAGATCATCTCCAGATAGTGTTTCACTTACTGCTCCAGATATGATGGTCCAAGGATCTGCATCATCAGATCGTGATTCCCAAGAGTAGATGATGTTATTATAACTGTTCGATGCTGGGCTGTCAGTTGAAATATCTGTCGTAATCGTACATCCTTCTTCAATGTAAAGAGCTGGGTGTGTTATACTCCCTGCATCGACAACTCCAGGAGAGGCCATTACTTGTAGAACGAAGTCTCCAGTCGCTGTGCCGGCACCTTCGACGATAATGTTATACTCTCCTGCTACCAAATCCTCGATGATAT
>CAZDHV010000254.1:1551-4375 GCA_964505335.1 uncultured Saprospiraceae bacterium
CTATTGAAGTGTGTCTTATGATCACCATGTTCGAGAGTTCCAAATTCGAGCGGGTCTGTCTCATCCCACTGACCATCGTAGTATGACCATATCTGACGCATCCTGATATCCGAGTAACTCTTGCCTTGTATATTTTGCCAACCGTATGTAAAAAATCTCGATACTGGCTGACTTCCGAACGGTATGGATCCTCTGTCACAATGCAAAAAATCATCATTACTATCATACTCACAGTTAGAGTCACCATCTTTTTCAAAGGCTAGAACATTATAGTACACCGTAGTATTAAAAGGTGCATTCGTGTTTTCTCTGAGTAAAAATTCTAACCCAGTTATAGCTGCCCTGCTATTTCTCTCTATACAAGGCGCGGTAGTATAGTCACTAGGTGCACAACTGTTAGCGTTGTATGGCTCGAACCGTGTTCTTATCTTCCAACGACCTTCTGGGTTGCCATCGACTCCACCAGGGTTAACATCCCAGTCAACACCATCGACTTCTGCTCGGTAGTTGATCTGAGGATCTGTGGCTAGTTGTGCATCTAAACTTAAGTAGAGCACTATACAAAGAGTTGTAATTAAATATTTCATGATGTTAGATTGATGCATTTAGAAGATTATGTTCAAAGCCGCGTCTGATCACCTGAGCAACATTGCGTGCGTCCAGTTTAACCATAAGTGCTTTGCGATGATCATTAACGGTATGGCTACTGAGATAAAGTGTGGAGGCGATTTCTCGTGAGACATATCCTTGCGAGAGTAAGATCAAGACTTCCTTTTCACGAGGAGAGATAAGCGGTGTCATTCTCCCGCAATTACTAATTTTTAAAACAGCTGAATGCATTTTCAGTGATTTTGATTGATAATGATTGCAAGATGAGCTCAGCAGGAGCTTACATCATAATAAAGAGGGTAGACAAAGGGTAGACAAGACAGATTTTGTGTATAAAAGCCCTAAGATTCGTGGATATATTTAACGGCGAAAACTAAATACTGAACCTCACAGATCAGGAAAGAGCAAGTTGAAAGCTAGATTTTGGATGAATCCATGTCATAATTACGTTCATAACAGGAGGCGAGTCGGCCTTGAAACAGCGTCATTCTAATAAAATAATGTAATTACAGTTAACGCTAAATTAAGCGTCACGCTTAATTTGGATATCGATTTCCTTTTACTCATATGGCTATTTAACTATTAGCAAGTCAGAGGAAATATAGAACTATAATGCAGTGATGACCAATTATGAGCTCAGTCTTTGGCTTTATTATTCTTTATTTTAGGTGCACTTATGACTCATGCTGCAGTAATTATTGGTACGGGCTTCTCCGGTCTATGTATGGCTATTAAACTGAAAGAAAGAGGCATAGAGGATTTCATCATACTGGAGAAAGAGTCAGACATAGGAGGTACATGGAGAGAGAATACTTATCCAGGAGCGGAGTGCGATATTCCATCGGCGCTCTACAGTTATTCATTCGAGCCCTATCCGGAGTGGGAGTATAAGTGGTCTATGCAGCCACAAATATTGCAGTACATTAATCATGTCGCAGATAAACATGAACTGCGAGATCATATATTATTTGGTGAGGAGGTAATCAGCGCCATATGGCTTCAAGATAGCGGCATTTGGCAAGTGAAGACCAAGGCAGGTAAGACGTATCAATCAACAACTTTAATCACTGCCATAGGCCAATTGCATCATCCATCTATTCCTAAGTTCAAAAATATAGATCAACTGAGTATCCCGCATTTTCATTCAGCTCAGTGGAATCATGATATTGATCTGTCAGGTAAGAAAGTAGGGGTCATCGGCAATGCGGCAAGTGCTGTGCAGTTCATCCCCGAAATCGCCAAGGTAGCTCAGGAACTCATCGTCTTCCAACGATCTGCTAACTGGATGTTGCCGAAGCAAGATCGGATGTATAAAGATTGGGAAAAGAAATTAGTCAGACGATTACCGTTTCTATTGAAGTTGTATAGACTCAAGATTTGGCTCTTAGGTGGCGGACTATTCTTTCTGATGCAGAATGGTAATCAATGGCTCAGAAAACTCTATCAAGCTCAGAGTCTCAAGTTCATAAAAGATCATATCAAGGACGAAAACTTGGTGAAAGCATTGACGCCACTATTCCCCATGGGAGCCAAGCGTGTCTTGTTTTCTGATACATACTATCCGGCATTAGCCCGAGAGCACGTAAGTGTTATCACATCAGAAATTCAAGCTTTGCATCCATCAGGAGTTCAAACGGCAGAAGGGTCATATGATGTTGATGTATTAGTCTTCGGGACAGGCTTTATCACGAATCCATTCTTAAAAGAAATTGAAGTTACTGGCGTTGATGATCGATCGATCAGAGATGTATGGTCGACAGGGTCTCAGAATTATTTAGGAATAAGCGTACATGGTTTTCCCAATATGTTCATGATGTATGGACCTAATACGAACTTGGGTCACAACTCAATCATCATTATGAGTGAGGCTCAAGCTAACTATATTGCTCAGTGCGTTAAGAAGATGAAAGATGATCAACTCAAGTCGATGGATGTCAAGAAGGACATCATGGCAGCGTATTATCAAGAGACTCAAGAGAGACTGAATCAGATGATCTGGGCCACAGTAGGGGAGAGCTGGTATCGCTCTGCTGATGGCTCCTCGCCAAACAACTACCCTGGTAGAACCATGGAGTATATCAGGAAGACTAAGAAGGTAGATTGGAGTAAGTATGATATGAAGTAAGGTTTACAGTTCAGCTATGATAGCGGCTAATGCGATTATCGATCTGATTCTATCTGACTGATGAGCTTCAGTCTTTAACATAATTCATTT
>CAZDHV010000255.1:0-4364 GCA_964505335.1 uncultured Saprospiraceae bacterium
ATCATACACGTATAACAACGCTTATGCAGCATTTGAAGAAGATATTAAAGGGACTATAGAGGTCGGCAAGCTGGCTGACTTCACGATTCTATCGGAAAACTGGTTGACCTGTAGTGATGAGGCTATACTAAATACTGAAGTGAAGTATACAATCGTGGGAGGGAAAGTGATGTACAGGCAATAGAGCATTAGCGCCTTGGATCAGCGCTATTGTTAACATCACCCACCTTAAAGCCTACTACCACAAGTTCTACGCTATTATTGCTGATATCACTACCACTCATCTGCAGTGATTCTGGCTCAAATCTCCATGAGTTAGAGCCTGGAAAACTGTCAGTGGTACCTAATAAGACATTAGTCATCTGAACTAAATCTATTGATGACACTCTTCCATCTCCGCTTACGTCAGCTGCCAGCTCTTGGAAGTAGTGATGAGGCTATACTAAATACTGAAGTGAAGTATACAATCGTGGGAGGGAAAGTGATGTACAGGCAATAGAGCATTAGCGCCTTGGATCAGCGCTATTGTTAACATCACCCACCTTAAAGCCTACTACCACAAGTTCTACGCTATTATTGCTGATATCACTACCACTCATCTGCAGTGATTCTGGCTCAAATCTCCATGAGTTAGAGCCTGGAAAACTGTCAGTGGTACCTAATAAGACATTAGTCATCTGAACTAAATCTATTGATGACACTCTTCCATCTCCGCTTACGTCAGCTGCCAGCTCTTGGAAGATATTAGTGAAGATTACTTTACCTAATATATGGTTGGTCATCATAACTAAATCCAGACCTGAGAGGCCATTTGAGGGATTCACGTCTTTGTTGAGATTAAATGTAAAAGTTCCTTTGCTTGAGAGGTTGTCAAAAACAAATCGACCGTCATCGCCTGTAAAAAACTCGAAGTCCTGTTCACCACTTAGGGTAACACCAACATTAGAAATAGCTATGCCGTCAGAAGTCACCACCCGTCCAGTAAACTGAACAAACTGTTCTTGTGCATCTGAGTTGACTCCATCGAGTTGAGTTATGCCGCTGTCGAGAGGATCTAACCAATCACTAAGCCGTGTTTCAGGCGTTCCTCCACCGATCCAAGATTGAGATAGTCGTCCGCTGTATGCGATGGCTATTGTACAAAATTCATCCGAACGTGGACCACCATGAAGCTGCCCTATGATACGCTGATTATTGTCTAAGAGTGGACCACCTGAACTGCCAGGTTGATAAGTACTATTGTCAAATTCTGCTCTAAAATGACTTCTCGTTGGAGTAATCGTCCCGTTATCCCACTGACGTGGTGTAAGATCTAATCGCAAGCTGTCAAAATCTTGAGCAACTTTTTTGATGTCTCCATTAGGATGATGTATCAAATGTGTTTGGGCAGGGAGGTAATCTGGTCTAACATCCCAGCCGTTAAAAAACGCAGTAGCTACCAGTGGTATAGGGCTTGTCAACCTAACCAGCAACATATCCGAGTCTTCCCATTCTGCCAACAGCTCCGATCCTTGCACCGAGGCAAAAGATGGTTCCTCAGTTGGGTTAGCGCAACTATTGCTCTGATATAGAAAATCAAAAATCCACTGATCAAAGAGCGGAGTAAACTCCACACCTGCAGGGCGTGTGCAGTGATAAGCAGACAAGATATATGGAGTCTGATCTTCAGCTGTATTATTCATGAGGGATCCGGTACAAAGTGCAATGGCTTCCTCTCCTACTACCCTAATTCTAACAACTCCATTTGAGGCATCACTTAGAGTTCTACCTTCTTCACAATTGATATTAATTGAACAGTCAAATGCAGTTCCAAATCCAAGATCATTAGCAGCTTGATCGCCTGTCATAGCATAAACTTGAGCGATCTTGAATGGCATATTATTCTGATCGGCGTGATCGTAGTTGTATTCTATTGTATAGCTGCCACTAAATGGGCCTAAGGTCAACCGCTGAGTCTTCGAATTATTGCCAGATGTATATGACCCATGAACCGTATTAGAAGTATGTTCTGTGATAAAAACTCTCGCCCCAACCGGTAAATTATAGTCATCTAACCTGAGATACGAGTTAGTACCATCTGGCAAGCCAACTGTAGTTACCACCGTATTAGGAGCAAGTTGGCTAAACTGTGGTGCTATACTCTTTTGATTGGATGGTGTAATCAGAGATAGGGCATGAATATTAGTGCCTTCAGTATCTTTTGATTTCAGCTGACCAACTTCATTAGTTAAGTTCAAACTGCCTATAGAAGGGTCTTTGACGTCGATTCCAAGCTCTCGAGAGTAAGGAACTCCTCCGTACTCTTGCTGAGCATTTAGCGTAACCGCCATCGTGCTCAAAGCTAAAATAACTATGAAATTGAAAATCGATTTGTGGTTCATCATGTGGGAATCCGATATCTCCTTTTATAGAGACGTTGCAAAGATGTAATAATTTAGGATTAACTCCTGTGCTATTAAACGAGAATTATCAGATATGTGCTTATGCGGACGAACAACAAGTTTGATAAAACCAACTCTATTGCTTCTAACGAGAAAATACAATAGGAAGTCAATAACCATTAAAGAACTCCATTCGCCTCATAAATAAGCCGCAGAGGTAATATATTTACATGGTATTACAATCACCCAAATAACTTCATGATAAAACCAATCTGCCTTAGCCTCATGCTAAATATTGGAATTTCTATACGGCCGTCATCGAAACTGTCTTACTTAGATCTATTTGGCTTTATTCTCTTTCGGCATAATCCAATTTGCTATATAAACTCATAGATGGGCTGCTGTCTTCATAAACATACACTGACTATTCTATTCATTTTATCTCTGAATGCTGCTATCGGTCAAATTGCAGAGAATTTAAGATTTGCCAATATTAATAACCTAGACGGAATACCAAATAACTCTGTAACTGATATCATTCAGGATGAACTAGGTTTTATCTGGCTAGGTACAAAAGATGGATTATGTCGATATGAAGCGCCTGGTCTTGTTAAAAATTACAAAGTAAATGATCCTGAAATAGATGGCGGACTAGAATCAAGCAATATTTCCAGACTATATATAGATAGTAAACAGAACTTGTGGATTGGTACTAGACTCGGAGGCTTGTCCAAATTTGATCAATCCAGCGATACTTGGAAAACCTATAGATATGACTCAGACGATAATACAAGCATCAGTAATGATGAAATTTTAGCGATAACTGAAGATTCAGAAGGAAGGCTTTGGGTTGGAACAGAGAATGGCCTTAATGTTTATAACTATGAGACAGAGAAATTTGTAAGATTTCGAGTTAATAAGTCAGACTCAACTGCTCTACAGGCAGAGGCTATTCTTTCTATTGTTGAAGATACTCATGGTCAGATCTGGATAGGAACATGGGAAGGAGGAATAAGTCTAATGTCTCCATCTAAAGATGGGAATATTGAGAATAGCTCCTTTAGAACTTTTTTCCCGTCTGAGAGCATCTTTACGAGACGCGTCTGGACTATCACACAATGTAGTCAAGGGTATTACTGGTTAGGCACTGCCAATGGTGGACTTATTATGATGACCTTACCACCCGAAGCCTCGAATGATGTTGATAAACAAAACTGGCATCCTAAATTTCACCAATTAACTAAGGACGGAACAAATTCTCTTATTACTCATGACGATATAAAAGATATCATTGAAGATCGGAATCATAATTTATGGGTGGCCACCTCTCATGGGCTTAATTGTTTGCCTGCCAGCGAGGTAGCCAAACTGAAGAATATAAATTCCAAAATCGAAGATGTTGGCCTCAGCTTACGCCAATATTATTATGATATCTCTGATCCTCACTCATTAATCAACAACAATGTAAGGTCTCTCTATGAGGATGTACAAGGGATAATATGGGCCGGCACTTTTGGTGGCGTGAGCCAGTATAACTGGGCCATCCATCAATTTACCGTACCCAATCTGTCTTCAAGTATTACTAAAAATCCGATTTCTCAAAATCTATATATTGACAAAGAAGGCAAGGCTTGGCTTGCCAATGGAGAACTTGGCATCATAAAATATGACTTTGAAAACAACAAAGTTCTTGACAGGGATTGCTCTTATGGAACTGCCGAGTTTGTCTTCTCTCTTTATAGTCCAGATGACAAAAATCTCTATTTCAGTCATTCCAAAGGGGTAAATGTACTCGATCTCCAAAGTCATAAGATTAAACAATACACCATATTTGCAAAATCCGATCAGCAAGGATTTTCACCTCGGATCCGCGCCATGTATGTGGATCATTCTAATCAAATCTGGGTAGGCACCGAAGAAGGCCTATATGTAGTCGATGAACTTTCTGGTGAAGTGACCGTCCATCTCAAGGATTTAAACAAT
>CAZDHV010000256.1:0-4347 GCA_964505335.1 uncultured Saprospiraceae bacterium
TGATCTTCAAATCCCATACCTCAAAGATGCTATAACCTTATTGGCCTGCCGATAGATAATCTACAGCGAGATAGCTCATCGCCTTAACACCAGTGATGAGTCCACGCTCGTCGATATAAAAGTCTGGCGTATGATGGGGGAACACCTCATCTGGCTTAGCATCTGGATCTTGACCACCTGTGAAGAAATAGAGCGATGGAATCTTCTCTGCGAAGAAAGAAAAATCTTCTGCTCCAGTCACTGCGGGAATGACGTGAACATTGTCTTCTCCAGCGGCAGCATAGATCGAGCCGATCATCTTACGAGTTAAGTCTAAATCATTGAAAGTGACAGGTGCATACTTATCTATAGTCACCTCAGCCGTTGCTCCGGAGCTCTCGGCTATGGATTGAGCGGTCAGGTGGATTTTTTCATGGATAGTGTTTTGCATGTCTACATCGAGTGTTCGGATCGTTCCGATGAGCTCTACCTCTTCGGGGATAATATTGTTGCGTTGACCACCGGAGATCTTACCTACACTGATCACTGCGGCTTCTTTGGTGAGCATAGTTTGACGTGCCACAATATTGTTAAGTCCTTGGATGATCTGCGCTGCCGCCGTAACAGGATCTACACCAGCCCAAGGCTGCGATCCATGCGATTGCTTCCCTTTAACTTTGATCACGAATCGGTCTGCCGCAGCCATAATGCCTCCTAACTTATAGTTAATCTGGCCGACTGGAGTGGCAGAGTTGATGTGCTGACCAAACATAACTTCGATACCATATCTTTCAATTAGGCCTTCTTTGACCATCAGCTTGGCGCCACCTTCTTCTCCCGGAGGAGCACCTTCCTCTGCTGGCTGAAATACAAACACTATTTTACCATTGAGTTGATCTTTAATATCAACCATGATTTCTGCAACGCCGAGTAACATGGCAATATGTGTGTCGTGTCCACAGGCGTGCATGACGCCTACATCCTGACCTAAAAATGTCGTTTTCACATTTGATGCAAATGGGATAGCAGTTCGCTCTGTGACGGGTAGTCCATCAATATCTGCTCTCAACCCAATTGTCGGTCCTGGTTTGCCAGAGTCCAATACACCTACTACGCCTGTAATGGCTATCCCCGTGTCCACCTTTAACCCGAGTTTGTTCAGATGTTCTGCGATCTTCTCCGCTGTTTTAAATTCTCGATTAGAGAGTTCCGGATTTTCATGGAAGTGACGTCGCCAATCGATGACATCATCGTTGATCTCTAATGCGAGCTTGTCGATGGTAGAGTGTAGGGTAGATTGAGCCTCCATAACTAGGGTAATGCTCAGTGATAAGAATAGTGCCAGTAGAACTTTCATTGCAATTTGTTTATGCCCTTAAGCTACAGAAAAAACGTCAGACCTAAGAGCTGAAGCCTTGGATCAGGGCCACAACGTCTTTGGCAACACCAGCCTCATTTGGGTGTGCACTTGTCATTATCAGATCGATCACATTACCATTGCCACCATAGATATTATGATCGGCATATGGATCACAGCCATGATCTAAGAGTAGCTGTGTGATGGCCTCTAAGTTGAAGGGAGTGATTTGACGATAGGTCTCTACACCGTTCGCTGCGATATAGTGGATGAGATTCGCACGATGACCGAAGTTGGATGACTGTTGTGATAAGTCAGGATGTTCGGAGAGTAGCTGACGCAAGAGGGACTCATTACCTTCAATGAGGGCATCAACGGCACGCTCAAAATTGAGATTGATGGGACTATCCTTGATTATTAGGTCTTCCCAATCCTTGTATCCATATTGACGTGCCTGAGCATACTGTATGTCTTCTTGAGACAGCTCTAAGCTCATGATGTACTTATAGTCCTTACTGATGCTTTCTGGATGCCAACTACGGAGTTCTGTTATACTGGCAGGATAGCCCTGGGCATACTGTCGATAATGGCTGATTGCTATCGCATTGATTAAGGCAAATGTCGAGTTGTATTCATATGGCCAGCTGATGATATCATCATATAGCTCCCGAAGTATAGACACTTCATCACACACATAGATCTTTTTGCCATTATTCATGTACAGTAATTTAGGTACAACTCAATAAAAATTGCTTTCTTTAAGTTTTAGTGATAAGTAATTTAAATTATAATAAATCAAGAGCATTATGAGCAAATTTGATGAGTGTATTGAAACCTATAAGAAAGAGTTTGACAAATTAAAGATCTCCTATGATTCGGATCTTCTGACTAAGGTAGCCAAAGGTTGTGGCCCTTCTATCTACAATGCGGACGCCTCTAAAGTGTCTTCTGCAGATAAAGAAGAGTTAGGAAGAGTAAAGACCAATTTCTTAATCAAGAAATTAGGCTTGAAAGACGATGCGAAACTAGACGATGCCATCTCTGGTGTTGTGGATCAGTTTGGTTCATCTAACAGAAACAAGTACAGAGCTATGTTTTACTACTTACTCGTTAAGAAGTTTAAGAAAGAGTCTGTATACGCATAGTCTTTAAAGACGAATATCAACAAAGAGTTAAGTGCCTCAAGTCATCGATTGACTTGGGGCATTTTTTATTTATTGCGACCGCTCTATTGTCATTTCAAGGTCACGAGAAATATTCAATCCTTATTACGCTAATGCTTGCTATAAGCACTCTTTATGCATCGTATTGCAAGTCTGAATATTTTCTGCCTCGCCGCAGGAGTCTCAATCGTGCCCCACTACCCATGACAAAACTTAAGCTGAGGCGCAATGACTGAACTTTCTTTAGAAGCGAGTGGCGCGCGCTCATAAACTGTGGGTAGCGGGAGCAGCCAGCCTAGCAGCAGAGCTATTTTATGAGCTTGATTTTTCGTTCTTTTTATCTAAGAAAAAGGACAAACAGATAATGATTAGGTTCTAATAATTAGCTCGAGAAGATACCCTTAAGCTAATTTGCTTTCTGTGATCAACAACTAATATTAATCATCGATATCTATTCCTTCTTTAGATTTCGGAATCAGTCGATCACCCACTTGAGTGCGCAGGCTATGCGCAATTTAATCCACAATTTTGAGTGGTGTCTTTGGAGGTGCCTTCTAAAAACGGTTACGGTTACGGTGTTGTGATAACTGCTATTGATAAAACTCCTCGCTGTCGATATCCGTGTAGAACCCTTCAAGAAATGCAATCATGTCCGTCTTGCGTGACGGTGATAATCCCTGGGTGTCATTGATGATGGTAAGAAGATACTCTTTCTCCCTAATGAATTTTTCGCCTACTTCCTTCAACTCATCCTTTGTCTTACCTCTCCATTGCAGGAGCCGTTCTCTGACATTCTCGATGGGTATACTCGGGTGGGGACTTGCATGTGGTGCATTTACTAAGCCGGAAAAGTCAAAGTCATAAGGTATTGGCGTAGGCGAGGGAAGTGTGGACTGCTGTATCCACTTCATATTGTGACCGTTGGTGAGATTCCAGTCGGTATTGCCGATCATATATTGGAAAATCACCATCTCGGCATACTGCTTTCTATCCAATGACTTGATATCGCCTTCATACAGTGCTGCATCGAGTCGGTGTGCTAACTCTTGATCTTCTTCAATGAGAAAGCCTACATGCTCGGAGATATCTTCTGTGGAGCTATCTTCATAGATCATATTGACTCGTTTCACTCTGAAGCTGTTGTCCGTCATATGGTTATAGAGCTGATAGACGATCAGCTCGCACAACACTAACTCTTCAAGGCTTTCGATACAGTGCGTGACGAGCTTATAGGTATTAAATTCGGAAAACTCGTGTATGGCTAATGTGTCCTTTTTAAACTTGAGTTTAATCGGGGGCAGGTCGCATATTCTTTTTCGGGTGACGCCTCGCTTGGCTATTCGTGTGCTAATACTTTTGGTATCCCCGCCGTGGGCGATAGAAAGTGAAGCGTCGTAGTATCGTTCCTTACCAGTTTCTGCTTCAAGCGTGCCCATCTCCAGCAAATGGGACAGGTCTCCAGAGAGCGTAAGTGTAGGATCTTCGGCGTCGTATATGTAATCAAATATGCTTTGCTCGAGGACGTTGTCAGCTTGAGACTTATCAGGTTTGCAGCCGTAGGAGAGGATGGCTGTAGCTGCGATATATAATAGGAATCTTAAATGCATGATTTTTGGTTGATGAATGATTACAGATAATTATAGCTTAATGGGGTGATGGAGAAATAAGAGTTTAGGATGTCCGTGGTTGTCGACCTGATAAAAGCCTTCTGTATCTATTAATAAAGCACTTATCACGCCTTCTTTAAATGTTTCACTGTGATGCATGTCTATCGGGATAACAGTGTCATCATAGAGGGGTTTGATATCGTGAAAGTCCACTAGGGTATGACCGATGACCATTCTGTCC
>CAZDHV010000257.1:0-4340 GCA_964505335.1 uncultured Saprospiraceae bacterium
GTGGTCAAATATTCAATGTAGCCCTTGAAGAGATGGCCAGTAGCATGACCAGCCCAGCTGGTACAGAATGGGCTTTAGGAAGAGCTGCAAATCTTGACACCTTGACATTCGCACCCTTTAGGGCAGCTGTTGGCAGTCCTCAACAAGTGGTGGGACAAGAGCTAGTACTGCATCTTATAGAAGAGGACATCTATTTAGATCTAGTGTTTACCTCTTGGTCTAGCGGCAACAATGGATTTCAATATGTTCGCGCTACTCAGTAAAACATTTAAGCGTGCCCAACTAAGAACAGTGTAAGGTGTTCTGGTAGTTAGGATCACATTAAAATTTTAATACATGATTCGTATCAATTCTTATTTCATTGGTTCCATTTTACTAGTGTTATTGATCTTTGGATGTACAAGAGATGAAATCATGCTTCCCGTCGAACCAATAAATCCTGTAGATACTATGTCCATGAATATGATGATGGACACGTTAACAGGCCCCATAATATGGGAGGGTGAGGAGATCACATTTACTCTGGCGGATAATTCTGATCACACACTTGTAGAGAATCAAGATATGCTCACGCCAAATGTTATTATAACTCGGAGTGTAGCAGGTGGAGAGATATTTAATATTGCTGTAGAAGATGTGTTTACGAAAGACGTTAGTCCATTCGGCACGGAATGGGCTCTTGGACGGACCGCTGACGGCGTTGAAAATTTGAGTTTTACCTCCTTCAGAAATTCTGTAGGAGGAACACCACGCAGGTCAGTAGGATCTGAGCTGGTTGCTCACTTAATCGAGGATGATATCTATCTGAATGTAACAATCACTGCCTGGTCTGATTCCAAGCAGGGAGGATTCGAATACATCAGATCAACACCTAATTAGCAAGCTAACAAATTACTAATCATAGAGAGGCCTGTCATCTTACGATGTTCGGGCCTTTTTTTGATTAGGGTCCATTTGGTCCTGTTTTTGAGATAGTTAGAATCGATGGCGACCACTGATAAAAAGATTTCGTTGAAACTCTCTCACAACCTGTACGTAGTGGAGTTAAGTAAACAGGTCTGGACCGATAATTGGAAATTCAGAAAAGCTAATCCTCACTATAGAGGAGTTGCAGGTTGTCTATATGTAGGAATGACAAGTCACACTCCACAGGAAAGATTTAAAAAGCACAAGACAGGGCATCGAAACAAAAAAGGGTTTAAGATATCCTCTTCTATTGTTGAGAAGTACGGTTTATACTTGAGGCCGACTCTCTACGCACAGTTAAATCCTATGACCCGCATGAGAGCCACCAAAATGGAAGGGCGGTTAGCTGAGAGTCTCCGAAAGCAAGGGTATGCTGTCTGGTGGAATTAATCTCTGTATGGAGTGAAGTTTCCTGGTCTCTTCTGCATACTTGAGAATACGGCCTCCATTTGATTTTTACTACCGATGATGTCTTGTTGATAGCGAGACTCAGCTAGTAATAGGTCGTTAGGATGGAGATGGGCAGAATCATTTATTAGTCGCTTGGCTTTGACTATAGCACTTGGACTCTTTGCGGCGATGGTTTTCGCAAGCGCCATGGCATCTGTGTGAGGATTGTCAGACACGTGAGTAGCAAATCCATATTCAACAGCATCCGACCCGCTAAATTCTCGATTTGTATAAGTTAATTCGCGGAATACATCATCCCGTACATTACCACGCATGAGTACCGAACCTGCCATATCTGGGACGAGGCCCCACTTCATCTCCATGACAGATAGTCTCGTGTCAGCCGCTATATACTTAATATCTGCGCCGAGCATGATCTGTAATCCACCACCGAAGGCAATACCATGTACTGCAGCGATTACTGGAACTTGTAATTCTCGCCAAGCATATGCTACAGTCTGCCACTTATTAGCAACTCCGTGTGTGCGAGCCACAATATCCTGCGAGGCGACACCATCACCATCCATGCTGAAGTTGGACAGGTCCAGTCCAGCACAAAATGCACGTCCATTACCAGATAAGACGATAGCCCTTATCTCGTCATTTTGAGAAAGCTCTTGAGTGGCCTTTATTATGCTTTGAAACATGTCCTCATTCAAGGCATTCATCTTCTCAGGTCGATTCAATCTTACATCGGCTATGTAATCCTTAATAGTTATATCAACTACATTCTGCATAATTGTTCCTTTATCTGACTAAGATCGTATATCTATTGACGTTCAGAGCAAAAGTAATTGTCACTCTATACCTGATATTGCCACTATTACGCAAGGCGTTTCTTAGTACCCGCCATAATCCGAGCTACTTCTACAATAGCTCTTGTATGTATGCCTTTGCCAACAACACCCCCTCTATCCGATACAACTACCTTAAACTTGTATAGTCTATCCTCCATACCCAAAAAGGTAGCTTTTGCCGTGACCTCTTCTCCAACAGGAGTTGCTGCCATATGTGTGATATTCACGCCGACGCCTACGGACAGTTCACCTGGACTTAGCTGCGGGATGAGTAGGTTGGCGGCGCTCAATTCCATAAGAGCAATCATCTTAGACGTAGCATAGACGGCTGGAAATTCGCCACCGATACTATCTGCGAGAGCTTCAGCAGTGTCCTTCTCGGTAACCATCATTGATACTTCATGAAACACTCCTTCCTTAATCATAGCTTATGAATATTAGTTGTAACCAAGTTAGAGAAGTTTATCGGAGATAAGCTTTTGAGATCCGTAGATGCAGACGGATTATTGCCAGTTAGCCACTTTTGTCTTAAGCTCAGCAAGAGTATCAGGAGAGATGATGTTATTGGCATGCTTACGCAGGCCCATCAACTCATGCGCTTTTTCCTCAATAAAATAGCTGACCTCTATGGGTAATCCTGGATTTAAGATGTCGTCTTCGAGTTCGTCTAGATCCACATCTAACCCAGAGTCAAGTATGCGATTCAGATTTGTATTGTTGTAGGGGAGGTGCCAGCATTTGTAGGTCTTGCTGTACTTACGATATGGTAATTCTTTAACCTCGCTGATTAGTGCGCTATCATATTTAAAGAACAGACCTAAACGATCTTTTCCTCGATGATGTATTTTACGAAGTTTAATCATACCCTCTAGTCGATGTCCAATCTGCTTGTTTTTATAAGCTATCGGCCACAAGAACAAAAATACTACCAATATTTCTATTGACAGTTCTATTGATCGTGCAGATCATTAGTATTTCACATATATTAATTCAATGAATTTGATATTTCGCATTGTCCTACTGTTGATCTTCTCGTGTCTGTTGAGTTGCGAGACTACTCATGACCCTAATCTTCCACCCGTTGATGCCCAAGGATTGTTTTGGTTTGGAGAAGGGTCTGCGGACGATGATACCTTGCCAGATCATATTGATCCTAAAGCTGTACTGTGTTTTGGAAAAGGTCTAAAAGTAGGCAGATGCATCAGTAGTCAACTTAGTGAGGGTAGATGTCTTGGCCTTTCTAAGTTTGACAAGAAAGTAATTGCGATCGAGGTTCCATGTGATGTGATGTCACGTGACTCCTTGGAACAGCCACCGTTAAATTGAGAGATGGGACGGTTACAAATAGACTGGTAATGTATTACCAGGTCTACTCGGTAACGCAGTATGGCCGCATAAGATCTCAACTTAACATAACGTAATTTTGAGGCAGAACTAATTGATAATCATAATTTTGCAGCTATAGTAATCTGTTGCTGACTATGGCTTTTAAGGCCTATGATTTTGTCATATAAATAGGTGATCTTATATTTTTTGATGGTAAAAAAAGCTGATCTCTCTTTTATGGAATTTGAAATACAGTACTTGTTACTTCTCAAATTTTAGTTTGTCTGACTTCGATTTCCTGTAATAATAGTACATGAAAATAAATGCCATTGAAGTGCCGAATATTGAAGGTAGAAACTGACTGTATGGATGATACTGTGGGAATACTGTGCCTACAAAGGCAGAAAAGAGTGCTGTGAAAGCTGCTATTATTTTATAAATGTGTTCATATAACCAGAGGCCTTTGTACTTGCTTACTGGAATAAAGTATCTCAGAAGATCATAAGTGATTAACATAAACAAGGCTCCGACAATACTGTACATGACGATAGGTGACCAAAACAAACCGATAATCTGATGTAGTAGAGAAAATAGATGGCGGTGCCTGCAGTAAAGAGAGCTACGATTATATCCAAGGATTTGACGAAGATCATCTTCAACTGACAGGCGATGAGATGTCAGATACAACCTTTAACTCTATAAGTACGATTTCTGATCGTACCGTGCCTAACCTCTTAGATATAGAATATATCAGTCAAGAAATGATTACCTTGACCCAAGGCTTTGAAGTAAGCCTCGGCG
>CAZDHV010000258.1:0-1367 GCA_964505335.1 uncultured Saprospiraceae bacterium
TTAGTTTGGATAGTGGTGCCTCGATCCCCGCAGAGATGTTGGGAGCCGCACATGCACTGCGAGCAACTCATACAAGATTCTGAAAACCAACCTACACCGACTTTATCACCTACTTTTACATTTTTAACCATAGAGCCCGCTGCGATCACTTCCCCAACGATTTCGTGACCAGGGATGAGTGGATATTGCGAGCTGCGCCAATCATTGGCGATCATGCTCAGGTCTGAATGGCAGATGCCACAATAGGATACCTTAATATCCACAAACTCTGGAGGCAATTCTCCTAATTCATAAGTGTATGGTGTTAAGGCTGATTTGGGCTCTAATGCGGCATATGCTTGTACAGTCATAGTAGACGATGATTTTTCTCTGTTGATTAACTCTTGATTTATATAATCAGACCTTGATGATATTCAGAAATATAAGCTATTCTCATCATGTAAACATTTGACAGGTTCCCCTAATAGTCAAGATATTGGCACCTAATAATAAGCTGTAAACTGAAGCATGAATGATATAGAGTCATGTTGTCAATAATTTACCATGTGGTTTAACGAGTGATAGTGATCTTTGCCCCATAGTTAATGTCCTTTGGACTAGTGAAAAGTTGACAACTATCTTGATTATCTGCGTCGAACATCATTTTATAAATAATCCTCAATGAGTAAGCTCTACTTAATACGTCATGCTCAGGCATCATTCTTATCAGATGATTATGATAATCTCTCAGAGCACGGTCATGCCCAGTCTCGTGTGTTAGGGGATTATCTTGTCAAGAAATCTATCCAATTTGATCGTGTCTATGTCGGCCCACTAAAAAGACATCGCCAGACCTATGACCGTGTCAAGGAAGCTTATGAAGAGAATGGGCAAGACTTTCCAGATGCTGTCGAAGTTGAAGAGCTCCGAGAATATGTGGGCATGGATTCGATGAAGGCTCTCAGAGAGCAATTAACACAACATTATCCGCAGTTTAGCACGTGGTTTGAAGAAATGGACAAACAGGCCAATCATAGGACAAAGATGAAAATGGTTGTGTCCTACCTCCGAATGTGGGCTAACGATTCATTAGCGTTTGAAATGCCAAAGGAGATACAGACCTTCGCACAGTTCAGAGCGGTAGCTGAAAAAGGTTTACAAAAAGTACTGACTGATAATACGAAGGGTAAGACCATCGCAGCCTTTTCTTCCGGTGGTTGTATCAGCGCTATGCTCGCGCCTGTGTTAGGCGTTACTGATCCCGAGAAAGTAATGGGATTCAACTTAGTCATGTTGAATACTGCCATCTCTGAGGTTCTGTTCTCAGAGGGACGGTTGAGTCTTCTAACATTCAACACGCTGCCACATCTGAAAGATGAGATGATCAC
>CAZDHV010000258.1:1467-4312 GCA_964505335.1 uncultured Saprospiraceae bacterium
TAGTTAATATTTGTTTGGCTATGTCCGCCATTGCAATAGCTGCTTGGCCAAATTTTTTCATTCGCTCATCCTTTGTCTCACCATTCATATACCTGTGATACAATTGGGCAGCTACAACAGCCCCTTTCCAATAGGCAAAGGCATGATACCAGTCTATTCGTTCTAAAGAAAATCCAGTGAACTCCTCATACTTCCTAAGTAGAAAAGCTTTATCTGGAAATGACTTATCCAATGAAACCGGTAAGCGAAAGTTGTCAAAATAAGGCTCAACCCAATAGCTCAATGTTGTGCCCAGATCTACTAAGGGATCACCTAATGTTGTCATGTCCCAATCAAATATTGCTGTTACTTGATCAGGATTATCCGCCTGAAATTGACAGTTGTCAAGTTTGATATCGTTATGGATAATAGACACCGCCTGAGGCTTAGGGATAGATTTAGAAAGCATGTCAAGGACAGTATTCATATCCTTATTACCATCTGAATCAATGAGCTGCCACCGCTTTGACCATCCTGATAATTGCCTGTCTAAAAAACCCTCTGGTCTTCCAAGTTTTGATAGGTCGGCTGCATCAACATCAACCGTATGTAATTTCGCCATTGCTGCAACCATGGCTGTCGTTAAGCGCTCTTCGGCACGATCGAAGGGTTTGAAGCAATCGAGGAGTTCTGTCCGGACAACCACACCACGTTTTCGCTCCAGTAATACAAAGGGTGCACCAATAATGCTGTCATCATCACAAAATAGATATGCTCTTGGAGCCTCATTAAAAACCTTGTATAACTTTGACAAGACTCGGTACTCACGTTTCATATCATGTGCACCTGGCGCAATATTACCAAAGGGTGGTCTCCGTAAGATTATTTCTGTTGATGGAAAAGTAAGCAGGTAGGTGAGGTTAGCATGTCCACCATGAAACTGTGATACTTCCATTTTTCCCTGTATCATTTCAGGCAAATTTGCTCTAATGAATGTTTCGAGCTTATCCCAATTAAGTTCTTCTCCTTGTCTAACTTCTTTTGCCGTATCAATCATATATGAGATTGTGTTATTGAAAGTTTCTAAGCCAATAAAAATAGGATTTGTATAGCTTAAGAAATTTAACTTAGAGTATAATTTTTAAAAGTAGTCTATGAATTTTTCTTTGAGCGAGGAGCACCTCATGATTCAGCAGGCAGCCAGAGAGTTTACACAAAATGAGCTCAAAGCTGGTGTTATACAACGTGATACGGACATGACCTATCCGACGGATGGAGTACAAAAGATGTCTGAACTCGGATTTATGGGAATGATGGTTGACCCACAATATGGTGGTTCTGGACTGGATACAATCTCATATGTTCTTGCCCTTGAGGAAATATCTAAAATAGACAATTCGTGCTCTGTTATCATGTCTGTGAACAATTCATTGGTTTGTGCAGGTGTTGAGAAGTTTGGGTCAGAAGAGACGAAGCAGAAGTATCTCCCTAAACTAACTACAGGAGAAGTACTAGGGGCATTCTGCCTATCTGAACCCGAAGCAGGTAGTGATGCGACAAGTCAGCGTACTACCGCTATTGACATGGGCGATCACTATTTGGTTAATGGCACTAAGAACTGGATTACGAATGGTAAAAAAGCAGGGTACTATGTTGTCATCGCTCAGACTGATGTGGACAAAGCACATAAAGGGATCAATGCCCTCGTAATCGAAGCAGATTGGGAAGGGGTAAGTACTGGTATCAAAGAAGACAAATTAGGAATCCGCTCATCAGACACTTCCTCAGTGATGTTCGCTGATGTCAAGGTGCCGAAAGAAAATCGTCTAGGACCTGAGGGTTTTGGCTTTAAGTATGCGATGTGGACCTTGGATGGTGGGCGCATTGGTATTGCTGCCCAAGCATTAGGTATAGCGGGTGGGGCATATGAGCTTGCATTAGCTTATTCACATGAGCGTCAGACCTTCGGTAAGCCTATCAATAAGCATCAAGCCATTGCATTTAAGTTAGCAGACATGGCAACAGATATAGAAGCTGCTAAGCTGATGGTCTATCGTGCTGCATGGCTCAAGGATATGGGCAAGCCATATGGACAAGCGGCAGCCATGGCCAAAGTATATGCCTCAGAGGTAGCCATGAAGCATACCGTTGAAGCAGTCCAGATTCATGGTGGCTATGGCTTCGTCAAGGAGTACCATGTAGAACGCTTAATGCGGGATGCCAAGATCACTCAGATCTATGAAGGAACCAGTGAAATTCAGCGTATGGTGATCTCACGTGGTGTAATTAAGGGTGATATGTATTTGCCTGTGGGGTAGGCGTGGATGCTCTCGTGCAAGCGTATCTACATGTTATACGACCCACCATTAATATCTATAGTAGCACCGGCAATGAATCCGTCATATTCAGAAGCAAGGTAAAGTACGGCACGTGCAACATCATCGGCATTGCCTGCACGTTGGATTGGAATACCTTCAACAGTCTTAGCAGCGGAAGCTTCAGTCGTATGTGTATTGTGAAATGCCGTGCCCAATATTAGCCCAGGGGCTACAGCATTAACCCTGACGCCATGACCTCCTAACTCTGTTGAGAGCGCCCGAGTAAAGGTTAGAATAGCTCCTTTACTGGTTGCATAAGCCAGTGAACCCGCATGACCACCTTTGCGCCCAGCTAATGAGGCCAAATTAACTATACTACTGTGTGTATTCTTAATCAGATGTGGTTTAGCGGCCTTAGACACATACATCATAGAAGTCATATTGATATCCATCACCTTATGCCAAAAATTAGCGTCTATTTCTTCAATTCTTTTGCGTGCTACAAGAGAACCTGCGTTATTGATGAGTATATCTAATCCACCGAGTCC
>CAZDHV010000259.1:0-4308 GCA_964505335.1 uncultured Saprospiraceae bacterium
CACTGTGATGCATGTCTATCGGGATAACAGTGTCATCATAGAGGGGTTTGATATCCTGAAAGTCCACTAGGGTATGACCGATGACCATTCTGTCCATGTCGGTGGCTCTCAATACTTTATTAACTTTTTTATTTGGAATTTCTTGATCCGCCACACCTCTATACCACATGGGCCCCTCGGCACTATGCAATAGGGCTGCTACTCTATCCATGTCTGCTGAATTAGTATCCATGGTCGCCCTGATCGTCTCGTTTATCTCCTCAAGAGACAACTTTAGGCCTGCAGTTCTGCTGCCGATACCACCATGTACGAATAGGATTCTATCGATAGCTAAGATCGTATTCTTGCTTCTGAGCCATCTCCCCAATTCTGCATTGGAGCTGAACCAGTCTCGATAGGGTATGCCAAGTGCGCTGGCATAGCGCATATAGTCTGGATGCGCATAGGAAGTGTTTTGAACTGCATGCTTGCTCCGTAAGTTCATCTGCTCATGATTGCCGAGTAAGTAGTGTACCCCTCCACCGTGACTTGTAGCTTCCGCCTCGAGCTTATAGATGAGCCATAATACTTGTAGGACCTCATCACCTCGATCTAACATGTCTCCGATCAGCACCAGATGATTGTCATTATACATCCAGTTTTTGTCAGAATCTATCACGTCATTTCCTTGGAGCAAGGAGACAAAGGCCTCATAATTACCCTCAATATCGGAAGAAACCAAGACGGTGTCAGCTCCGCTCAATACCGTTGCTGGGGGAGTATGCATATTCCTGATATCGACCTCATATTGAAAGAGATTATTAGCATATACGCTGATGGTCGGCGTATGACTCTGTGAGGTGTCGGTGTGGGCTGTGAGGCTATAGTCAGATGCCTGCTTGAGGTGATGGATAGTTGTCCCATCGTCACTGTGATAGACAAGCGGCGCATCGAGAAATGACTCACTACTCAGTGCCAGTATGCTCGGTTGGGATAGATTAGGTACTGCTTCTGGGGTTCTTTCTTTCTGCTTGCAGGCTATGAGCAGTATGCATAGCAACAAAATCGCAGATAGTGATGACACAGATGTATGCACGCTATGGGAGCTAGTTATATTCACAAGGCTACACTTGACGATAATAGAAGTAATTGGTCTCCTTGATCCAGCCTTCCTTCTCATATAGTGCTTGCGCAGAATGATTGTTGCTTTCAGTCTCGAGATGGAGGCGGATGCCGCCTTCCCCTTTGCAATAGGCAGCAGCAGCATTCATCAAGCCAGCAGCCACTCCTTTCCTGCGATGATCCGGATGTACGAATAGATCATTGAGGACATAGATACGTGCTTGACTCACCGATGAAAATGCGGGGTAGAGTAGTGTGAACCCCATGCCTGAGCCATCGCTATCCATGGCGATGAAGACATATGCTTCCTCATTCTGTAAGCGCTCTTGCAAGAATGCACGATGCTTAACCAGATTAGACTCCTGCCTATAGAATACCATATATCCATCGAACAAAGGAGCTAACTCATCCAAGTCTGAAACGCCAGCTTGTTTTATATTCATTGATGTACAATTTAGAACGAAGGTAGAAGCATTACCGCATTTTGCATCATTCTGGACGGTCCACGCCAAAACATTCTGTATTGGGTATTATCGACGAGGTGAACTATTTTGCCAGAACCAATACGCTCCACTGCCGCTGTGCTGAGGCCCGCCAGGTGGTCCAAGTTTTCTTGTGAGGCATAGCCCGATACTAATAGTTTGCTAGCATCTCGCTCATAGTGCACAACGGTCTCTAAGGATGAACTTGGCACTAAGGCTTGACCATTAAAAGATAGCGAATACAGGTCTTCTTTGAGTCCAAATGCCAATGGATGACTGATATCGACATGGCCATACAGTGCGGAACCCGGTATGCGCTTCTTCCCAAAATAGTCCGTCCGGTCTGCATAATGTAAGTACTTAGCATCTTCGCTTTGATCCTTGATAGGCTCTTTTGTTTCGACAGTACCGATTTGCGACCGGTCCTTAGTGAAGAAGGAGGATGCACTCTCGGTAGCGACTATGACGCCGCCATTGCGCACCCAGTCTTTCAGTTGTTTTTGTTGGTCTTCTTCAAATATCTTGGACAGGTTATTGCCGCCACCAGCGAGCAGCAATACGTCGTAATCATTGAGATCTGCATAGCCATATCGACTGCCTAACTTGGGCATGGCAGTCTGAGATAATATCGAGGTCCTGACGCGATCTACGGCCAACTCTGTCTCCTGATCGAAGAGGTAATAGAGCTGACCACAAGTGTAGGTGCTAAATGGTGGCTCGACTAACAGTGCGACCCTCGGCTGTTCCAGTGTTCTGCTACTCCGAGAAGCCAGGTCATTACCCGTAGACATTCTACCCGTGTTCATGCCGATGATCGTCACACCGGTTTTGTCGGCTATTTCATTCATGTCAGCCGTCCAATTGCTCTTTAGTTCAAGATTGCGACCCTGTAATATGATGAGACTTCCCGCATGGAAGGATAGATCCTCATAGCCGAATGCTTCCTGTGACGATCGGACTCGATATCCCTTATTCCACAGCATCGATAGCGCCTTAGGTGCATAGCGCTGATTCCAATCGATGACATAAGCATAGCTGGCATCGGGATTAATCAATGATCCTGTCTCTTCTTTTTTCTCCTCAACACGATTACTGGTCAGATTAATCGTGCGATCAGAGCTATAGGCCTCTAAGTTATACGCCAGTGGGGCAGACCATGTCGCCATATCATACATCACTGAGTCTTCGATGATCATCTGCTTGCTCAGGATGCTATTGATCAACAGATGCTTTGGTTGATCTTCATGGATGATGATGGAGCCGTCTGGCACATTGATCGTTTCTGATTGATCTGTGCGATAGGAGTATAGACCTGCGGCCTGTTGCTTGCCATCAGATTCATGCACTTCCACATCGTGATGTAATAGGATGTTAGTGACCTCATCGAGATAAGGCCCTCCATCGTTTATGAGGAGATACGATTTGGTATTGCTCTTTGAGTTGTTAGGATTGCTGCTCTCATAGTAATATCGGTTAAAGAGCTCTTTTTGGTCTACTGACTTTTTGATCGTTGCCACAGAGGTGGTGTAGTGATCAAAGATCCGTTGTCTCAACGTCAGCACTTGCCCATCGTCTGTCGTCACCGCACGACCTGCCGCAATACCACCTTGCTCTGTCAGCATACCGATAGCATTCATGACGCTCGGATAGCTCGAGCCATATCCAGGATAAAAGAAGTCAAATGCTTCTCGGGTAAAGTAATTGATGCGATGCTCATCAAATGCGGCGATGTTAGCCTTGCCGATCGTATCCGCCAATGGCTCATAGTGATCTGGTAACAACAGGTTGCGGGGTGTCGTGCCCGGCACGGTAAAATAGTTGGCATTGTATCCCTGCTCATGGTAATCCGTATGGACCTGAGGCATCCACGAGACATACTCGCCAGTATGGCCTCTGGACTCTGGATGTATGCCCCATATCCAATCTCTATTGAGATCAAACCAATAGTGATTCGTCCGACCATTGGGCCAAGGCGCATAATGGTCTATATCTCGAGGCTGGATTCCCGTAACGGAGCGCTTCATGCCCTCGTACCAGTAGACATAGCGGTCTCTTCCATCGGGGTTAATGCATACATAGAATATCAGTACGCTGTTATCCAATACATCTTCAGTCTCTTGATCTTCAGCAGCGGCAAATCGATAACTGACTTGAAGCGCCGCCTCCGTGCCCGATGCTTCATTGCCATGGATGTTATAGCTGTAGGATACGAACACGGGCTTATCTCTTATAATGTCTTCCGCTCGCCCAGCAGAGATGGTTCTTGGGTCGCCCAACTCGAGGTTAGCAGCTTTGATTTCATCGATATTCGCCAAGTTCTGCGGTGAGGAGATGACGACTGTATATAGCTTGCGACCTTCATAAGTTTCGCCATAAGACGTCATGACCACACGATCAGATGATTGCGCTAAGTATTGAAAGTAGGCCGTGGCATTGGCATATAGGGTGAATGATTCCCCTAACTCGTATCCCAGAAACTCTGAGGGACTTTGGATGTCCTCATTGTAGGCGAGCTCAGGCTCGAAGGCAAATCGTTCAGGATTTAGATCCGCTTGGCCGATTGCGAGGTCAATGATAGATACAAGTAAGAAGATCGGAAGCAATAATTTGTGAAGGGCCATTTTACAGTGTCTTGATTCAATCCAAATATAAGATTCTGATACCCAAGCAGATCATGGATTAGATGCCAGTTAATGGAGGATCACTAATTATGGATGACATCCTA
>CAZDHV010000260.1:0-4235 GCA_964505335.1 uncultured Saprospiraceae bacterium
CTTAAGTGATCAAGACGAGGTCAAGCGAGTGAGTCAATTACCTTCTTTCGGTGTGTCGATGATGCCTATAATTCTGCCATTGCTCCTAATCATAGCAGCCTCGGTGATGACCGTATATCAACCTGAAAGTAATACAGCCTTATCTAAGGCAATAGCCTTCGTAGGCAATAAGAATGTCGCCATGTTTCTTGGTTTGATTGTGGCGCTATACCTCTGGGCAAAGAATCAAAAACTCTCCCTCAAAGAGTTAGGTAAGAGAATGGAGCGCCCGCTCGAGATTGCGGGTTTAATCATATTGATTACCAGTGCAGGTGGTGCATTTGGTGCCATGATAAGTAAGACAGGATTGGGAGATATGATCAATGCTATTTCTGCCAATGGATTTAGTATGAACCTGATCGTAGTGGCCTGGGTGATGGCGGTTGTCCTTAAGCTCGCTCAAGGATCAGGAACTGTATCGGTTATTACTACAGCTGGTATCATGGCGGCAATAGTTGGTACGGGTGCGGATCTACCGTATCATCCGATCTATTTATTTATGGCGATCGGATATGGATCTATGGTAGGATCGTGGATGAATGACAGTGGGTTTTGGATCGTTGGAAAGCTAAGTGGCATGACAGAACAACAGACCTTCAGGTCATGGACCATGCTACTGGCAGTAATCGGCACAGTGGGTTTTATACAGGCATTGGTCATGTCATATGTGTTGCCTTTAACTTAATAGACAAGCAGTTATGAATATCGAGACGGATTATCTTGTCATAGGCAGTGGCGCTGTAGGAATGGCATTTGTCGATGTGCTGCTGTCTGAGACTGATGCTGATATTGTAATCGTCGATAAGTATGCCAAGCCCGGAGGACATTGGAATCTTGCTTACCCATTTGTGACCTTGCATCAACCATCACAGTTTTATGGCGTCAGTTCAAAAGAATTAAGCCGTGGAGAATTGGACAAGGTTGGCCTCAATAAAGGGCTTTTTGACCTCGCCACAGGAGCAGAAGTAAGCGCCTACTACGATGAGGTGATGCGAGATACTTTTTTAGCTTCTGGGCGGGTGCGATATTTTCCCTTATGTGAATATCAGGGTGATCATAAGTTCAGCTCCATCATTACAGGGGATAACTACGAGGTGACAGTCAACCGCAAATTGATCAATGCGGCGTTTCATACGGCTAATGTCCCATCGGCCCATACACCAAACTTCACCATCGATGATGGGGTCAATTTCATGCCCCTCAATGATCTGCCGACTATTACTACACCACCCGAAGGCTTTGTCGTCATAGGTGGTGGCAAGACGGGTATCGACGCATGCCTGTGGTTGATACAAAATCGTGTTCCCTGCGATAAGATCACATGGATTGTATCTCGAGACGGGTGGTTGCTTGACAGGGGAACAACACAACCTACCAATGCTTTTTTCGAAAAGACGATCGGAAACCAGGCGAATCAGTTTGAGGCAGTAGCACAGTCAAGTTCTATTGCTGACATGTACCAAAGACTAGAAGATAAAGGTGTGCTCGTCAGAATTGACAAGACTGTCAAGCCACGAATGTTTCATGGGGCGACAATCAGTCAGATGGAGCTCTCCGAGATGCGTAAAATTAAGAAGGTCGTCAGGAAGGGTAAGGTCAAGCACATTGCTCAAAACCAGATCGTGTTAGAGCATGGGACGATAGCTACCAGTCGCCAGGTGGTCCATGTAGACTGTTCGGCCTCAGCGATTACTAACCTGGAGATCAAGCCAATATTTAGTGGGCAAGTCGTGACCCCGCAGATGGTGCGATCTTATCAGCCCATATTTAGTGCAGCGCTGATAGCCTATGTTGAGGCACATTATGATCATGACAAGGAAAAGAACGAGCTGTGTCAGGTGGTGCCGTTGCCAGATCACGATACTGACTGGATGGTCCTCCTTGCGGCCCAGATGCGCAATCAATTCACTTGGTCACAAGACAAGACGCTGAACAGGTGGATTAGAAGTAACCGCCTCGACGGATTCGCCAAAATGATCAAGAACGTAGATAAGAACAATGCTGAACATGTAGAGATTCTGAAGCGTTTGAGGAACAATGCACTACCCGCAGTGATGAAGCTGCAGCAATATATTTCTGAGATAGAACCCAACAATAGTAGAGACATGAGTAAGCCACAATTTCAAGTCAACAAGTCGATGTTTTTTAATGGGCGACTATCCGAAATGCCAGATGAAGCGACGTCAATAGCAGATGGCGAAGTGCTGGTCAAAATAGACAAGTTCGCTTATACTTCTAACAATATTACCTATGCTGTGGCAGCAGACATGGTCGGCTACTGGAAGTTCTTTCCTGCTCTTGGAGAGGATGCGGATGGCTATGGCGTCATACCGGTTTGGGGGTTTGCAGATGTGGTAGAATCCAAAGCAGAGGGCGTGCCTGTAGGGGATCGTTTGTTTGGATATTTTCCTCCGGCGAGCCACCTGAAGATGAACCCTACGAGAATCAAAGAAGGTCGGTTTATAGATGGCATGGAGCATCGTGCACAGCTGCCGATAGTCTATAACTCATATATACGAGTGCACAATGAGCCCGGCTATAATAGTGATACCGACAATGCAAGAATGTTGTTCTTCCCACTGCATATGACTTCGTTTTGTATTTGGGATTCTCTCCAAATAAAAGACTGGTATGGAGCAGAGCAGATCATCATATTAAGTGCTTCGAGCAAGACCAGTACGGGGTTGGGATATGCGCTACAAGCTGATAACAATGCACCACATGTAATCGGAGTTACCTCACAAAGAAATCTTTCGGCCGTTGAGGGCTTTAAGATTTATGATCATTGCTTGAGTTACGATACGATTGATCAGATCGTTAGTACTAAACCTACGGTTATCATTGACATGTCTGGTAATGCTGATGTGCTCGTGAAGCTACATACCAAGTTAGGAGATCAGATGAAATGGTGCGTCAATGTAGGCCTTACACATTGGGATAAAGCGTCTCCGCAAGCTAAGGAAGGAATTATAACTGAGCGCAGTGGGTTTTTCTTTGCACCAGGGCATATCGAGCGACGTACTAAGGAATGGGGCCCGTCAGGTTTTGCTGAGAAAACCGCGGCCTTTATGAAGGAAACAGCTGCTAAGACTAACTCGTGGATGACCTATAGAAGCATTGACGGCCTCACAGAATTAGCTAAAATTCATCAGACGGTCTGTCAAGGAAAAATTCCTGCCAATGAAGGCTTGATTGTAGAGGTATAATAATTATGTCGCATTCAGAATGAAAAAGTGAACTTGATAATAGAAAGAGCATATCGCACATTTAGTAAGTATTATATCAAATCTGAGCTTGATGTTTGTACTCATTGTTGTGTTTCAACCGAAGAAGTAAGGAGCCTCACAAATACACCTTTGAGAAAAATTTCTTTAGAATTAATGTATCGACATAACACAGCCGCCACATCAAGTAAGCCACCAATTGAAGAGTTCAAATATTTTTTACCCAGATACTTAGAATTAGTAGCAAACCAAGAGTTCCCTTCGCATTCACTTGAGCTCTCATTCAAGAGATTTGAACACTATACGCGTGAAGAATTTGAATCAAATGAAATCAATCTTATTCAGGAGTTCGGAGAAGAGTACTTTAAACAAACAATAGCAGCATATCCGTGTCCCGAAAATGAAAAAATTGATGCAATTCTTGTAATGCTCTATAAAGCAAAAATTGAAATACCAATGCTATTAAAGATTTGGGAATTAGATAAAACTGAAAACGGGAACAAGCACTTTCAAGATTTGGTAAACTTTGGAATACACAAACGTAAGTCCAAATTGGACAATCCTTTTTCATCAGAGCAGTTGGACGAGCTAATCTTAAACTGGATAGGTAATAAAGAGGTGTACGAGATGAAGTACACGACTTAAAATGTTTGATGATTCCATACATACTAAATGTGGGCAAGGCGGGTATTTTTAGCACACATTTTCGACCAATTACGAAAGGATTACGGGATATTTTACGGTTATGTGCAATAAGAACTTAAAAGATGAATAGTATCTCAGAAATAGGAAAACAAATATTTGAGAACATTCCAATCAATGAGCGACCTTATTGGGCTTCATTAATTTTAAACTTAGAATCATTCCGATGTAGAAGGGTGCGAGAGGGATGGCCAATACAACTACCTCTTCCCTAGTATATGATTAACCACCTCTTCAGATTCTGAATTGATAACGCCCAAGGCGCCACCA
>CAZDHV010000261.1:0-4215 GCA_964505335.1 uncultured Saprospiraceae bacterium
GTGGAGCCTGTGAGATCGGTCATGGCTGTGCCTACTATTGGGCTGGGATACAACCTGCTTTCCAATTCTTTGGTGGTGTACCCTTTGGGATGGATGCTCCTGAGTACAACGCTTGGATGTTCGAGGGTGGCGGATTGCAATTATGGACAGAACTTTATGCTCGATACAACATCGTACCTATACCTGCAGGTAACACCTCAGCTCAGATGGGTGGCTGGTTCAATAAGAAGATTGACACCATGGCTGACTTTAAGGGTCTGAAGATGCGTATGCCCAGCTTAGGAGGAAAGGTCCTTGAACGAGTTGGCGGCACAGCAGTACTTTCTCCAGGTAGCGAACTGTATACAAATCTTGAGAGAGGCGTGATCGATGCAACAGAATGGATCGGCCCATATCATGACTACCTAATGGGTTTCCACCAAATAGCCAAGTATTATTACTATCCTGGCTGGCATGAACCCGGTTCTCTCCTCGAGAATATGATTAACAAGCGCGATTGGGACAATCTCGCACCAGACTTACAACAGATCGTAAAAGACGCTTCAGCGCGACTGAACAAGTTCATCTATACCACCTTCAGAGCTAAGAACTATGAATATCTCCAGAAAATCAAAGCAGAGAGCGACGTCGAGATAATATCCTTCTCCTCAGAAGTGCTCGCTTCACTTAAAGGCACATTCGATGAGATCCTAACAGAGGAAGCGGCGAAGAATGACTTGTTTAACAGAGTATACACCGCTTACGAAGCGTTCAGAAGAGACTATGCCCAGCGTGATCTACCTCGAGATACCTTATACTTTAATAGGTCGATTTAAACCATAATCCAGTGTAGACTATTGTACAGTAGGATCATCAATTATAAGCTGTACAAAATTGTATTTTTGCGGCTGACTTATATCAAATCGCCTAACACGAACGAATAGTGCAGGAGAAACTGGAAAGGGATAATTGGAAGAGCAGTAGGCCATTGATCATCTTATGTGTCGTGCTTGTCGCATTTATGAGTTGGTCAGGATGTAACAGAAATGCATATCAGGAAGATTCATTTTACCTCGGCGGTATACAAGTGAACGAACCCAACACTAACGAGTGGGTCACATTGCTCAAAGATGTAGGCATGAACACGGTTTCAGTAACCGTATATGCCCGACAGGGAATATGGAATAGCGACAATATCTGGTGGAATGAACAGGACGAATCAGTAGTCCATGAAATCCGAGCTGCCAAAAAACAAGGCCTCAAAGTCGTATTTATCCCACGTGTTACATTGGATCACTATTTTGAAGAAAACAGTTTCCTCTGGCATGGCATGACGATGCCGGAGACGGACAACATGCTGACTAACTGGTTTCACTGGTATACCATCTTTGTTGATAAATGGGCGAAGGTATGTGAGGCAGAAGGTGTAGATGTGATGGCTATAGGCAGTGAGATGAGAGTGCTATCCGCAACGCAAGCTGTAACCGACGTGCCGGAATTAGAATCATATTATCTCAATCCGCTAAAGCAGGAAGAGTACATCGATGATCGTATGCAATATCGAGATATGATCCCTCCTGAAGATTTGTGGGTCCGTGGCAAAGACACGAACTATAGCTCACTATTGAAATATCTGGAAGATGAAGTGGCGACCAAGGTGAAATGGGCTGAGACAGTGGCCTACGCTGATTCACAAGATCCCATCGCTGCAATCAATGACCGTAAATCTCTGATGCTGGCGAAGTGGTATGAACTCATCGCGACAGTGCGCGAGTCTTACAACGGTAAGCTTACCTATGCGGCCAATTTTGATAACTATCAAAATGTTGCATTCTGGGACAAACTGGATTTTATTGGTATCAACGCTTACTTCAAACTTAGAGATTATAAGCCTAATATCTCGGAGGATAACCTCACTCAAGAGTTCCAAAAATCTTGGGACAATATATTTATGGATTTGGAGCGATTCCGTCTTGAAAACTCGCTTGAGCAGAAAGCACTATTTACCGAGCTTGGATACCTCTACAAAGAGAATAGTACCATCATGCCTTGGGAAGGCTTTGGCTTTTCGATTGCACACTCATTAGGCCGCAAAGATCTCCTGGTCTGGAGTAAACAAAAAGTCAATCCAAACGAAAGAAGGCTCGCTGTGGAGGCGCTCTATAACGTTAACAAAGAATATAAGCTACTCAACGGTATCCTCTATTGGAAGCTCACCACTAAGGAATACCACATCCCCTATGAGCCGTTCGTCTTACACATTAAGAAAGAGGGCAACGACCCACTTCAAGAGTCCTTAGTGAGATTTTTGGAGTTGTAGTTTCTGATCAAAAGACGATTAGACATTCTTAAAGTAGACTCCCTTGTTATTCATATAAGGACCGTCCTTTTTATTTAGATCTAAAGCCTCTCCATGAAAGTCTGTGGCCACCCTACCCATCTCATGATAGATACATGACGTAGCGGCATAGTCCCAGATACAGCCACCACCTAATGTTGTCTTTGGCATCTTGAGCATCAAGGCAGGACCAAGCTCTAAGACACGTATCGCATTCATCACTGCACCTGCTCCTGATAGAATGCGATATTCAGATAATCCAAGTTGATCAACTTCTCTCTTGATGAGTTCAATGATCTCTATTGACCTCGGCGTATCATGGAGTGATTTATCGGTGATATAGCTGAGATATGAGTTCTTATGCGCTATACTCCATACTTTTCCATTCTTATAGGCTCCTTGTCCTCTGATCGCATGATAGATTGTATCAGTACTGGGGTCACAGACTACACCTAACTGTGACACCCCATCAGCAGAAACTAATGCGATCGACACGGCATATCCCGGATATCCATTAATGAATGGTAAGGTACCATCCATCGGATCGATACACCAAAAATAATCTCGGTCAAACCGACTCCCATCATCCTCCATCTCTTCCGACAACAGCGCAATATTATACTTCGTGCAGCTATCCTTCAATCGATCTATGATTAGAGCTTCACAAGCAATGTCAACTTCGGTTACGACCTGAGATGCGTAGGTATCTCCACCCTGCTTGCGGTTTACTTCAAGCTTAGATTGACGATACTCTTGGATCAAGCTCCCCGCAGCACGGGCAGCATCAAGAGCAACGTCGCACAGTTCGGGTAGATTCATAGATTCAGGTTATTGATCACTTCCGCTGTGACCCGTTCGCTATAACTATTGATCTTCCAATGTCCAGGGCTCCAGCCTTTCAGAAATCGATGAAAGTCTGCCCATGCTACCCTATATAGTGACCGCCACTCCTGTTCTAATGCTTCGTTTCGCTCTGTGAGCTCCTCTTGTAAATACTTAAAGTAGGTATCTAATATTTGACCCTCGAAGCGTTCACAATCTCCCTCTCTCAAGCAACTTCCTACAAAGTAGGCGACATCCTTCATCCCACATCCGCCACCAACATATTGAAAATCTACTCCTGCCACGGTTCCATCATGACCGAAACAAAAATTCGCCAACTTGGCATCGCCATGAACGAAGGTTTTGTATGTACAATTGTTAAGCTGCTCATCTATGAGCGATGCGGCTTGCTGTAAGCCTGTATCGGATAGGACAATCAATTCTTGTGGTCTCGTCTCGAGATGCCAATAGGTTCCAACCTCCCATAACCCATCTGGCTCTTGCCCCATGTAGCTAGCATGAAAGCGCGCCAGCCACTGTAGACATAATTCCATATCCTCCCAAGTCACCCTATGCTTGCGCAACGGAAAGCCACCAGCATCGAGATCCTCCATGATAATTAAGACCTCCTCACTATGGCGCTGAGTCGATATGCATTGCGGTAACCTGGCCCTCGACAATTGGCTGTAAGATTCATACCAGTGTAATTCTACTTGATACGATTTGAGTTTTCGCTGATGCCCGATGTCTGTGTTCCAACCTCGAGGGTGATGAGCTGCAGTGGGTGGCTGGACATGCTTGACAATCACTGTAACCATGTCAGCTCCTGTGAGCTCTACTCGTAGGATCTGGCCATAGCCACTCCATAAGCTTTGTATGACTTCTCGCTCTACCAGTCCAGATGCTCCAGTGGTTGTAGCCACCAGTGATTTGAGGTGCTCATTCACGATCACAAAATAGCGCTATGATCGGTTTAACTGTAGTTGCAGGGTGGATATTGGGGTTTAGATTGTTTCAATTAGTTTCTTGGACTCATGCAGGGTGGATATTGGGGTTTAGATTGTTCAATTGGTTTC
>CAZDHV010000262.1:0-4200 GCA_964505335.1 uncultured Saprospiraceae bacterium
TATATCAAATTAAGATCTCGGCAATAGCCATATATGTACCCTTCTTAGTATTGCTGCCCATGTGGTGTACTTCGCCGAGTTTCATTTCGGCTTCTATGATGAGCATCTCAAGATTGTTTTGATGTTCACTGTTGAAGTCTACGCCATAACCAAATTCCTCATCTGTAATCTTGAGTGCTTTAGCGCCTGGAAACAATTCTCCCCGAACAAAAGGCAGCGAGTAAAAATCTGCCACTATGGTGCTCCCTTCTGGGGCAATGGCTTTTATTTGTTCAAGGTTTGTACGTACATCATGTTCGCTGAGGTAGAGCGTAACCCCTTCCAGTAAGAAGGTAGTAACAGCTGTCGAGTCATATCCTGATGCGGTTAATTTGTCTGGCCAACTATCTACTTCGAAATCAACCTCTACGAAATTAACCCTTGATGTATCTACACCTGCTTCTTGAAGAGAAGTCCTCTTCATGGTCTGAGTGGTCACCTTGTCAAGTTCATAGAGTTGATGACGATCCTCAACTAAGGTTCCATAGCATCGAGTATCAAACCCAGCACCCATCACGACGAACTGTTCTGATTTCTTCAGCGACCTGCTAATGATCTGATCAAAGTAGTTGGTACGAGAAATCACCAAACTGGATATACCTGCATCGGGAGCTTCTTTGAATATGGGATAGATGAGATTCTCACCAGCAATTTTCTTCAATATATATAATGGTGTCAGGGTCATCCATTGTCCTATGCTTGTGGTATTAGGGAGCTTATCGAAGAGCTTGACTGTGGCTGGATCTTTACGCAAACCAAACTTGTCCATGGTCCAACGGCCATTGATGATCTCAATGGCAGTAGAGGATACACCATATCTCTTGCTCACATACATCTGCTTGTAGAAGATGTAAACGCCACCAATAATCATCAGTGGTAGAAATAAGATCTGAAGAGGTATATAGATGATGTATGCTAGGACCTTTCTCATATTACTCGTCTAAGGCATTCCGTATAATCGCCTTAAACATCGTCGACCCTGTTGCGATCAACTCATCTGGGAAGTCGTAGTCGGCATTATGCAACGCAGGAGTATTCATGCCTGCACCTAATCCAAAAATGGATGTTTTATAATGATCAGAGTACCACCCGAAATCCTCACCAAACTTAAATGGATAGTCCTTTGCGGTAATGTTGAAACCATTGTCAATTGCAGCCTTCCTGACGAGCTCATTGCTATCCCGATCATTGATGCTGGCTGGGAAGTATTCTAACCACTCTACATCGTGTTGTAGCTTATACTGTTCAGATATCTCAGCTATGCTCTTGAGTATTTTGGACTTGAGGAGTTGCATCTCTCCTTTATTCCAAGTTCTGATGGTATAATGAATCTCTCCTGTGCCAGGAGAGATGCCGTATGACGGCTGTCCCACATTGATATGGACTGGAGTGAGTACAGCAAAAGTGTCCTCTTCGGGATAGGGTACATTGAGATCAGCAAGCTGCGCACTAATCTGTGAGACGGCGAGGGTAGGGTTGATGCCATTCTCGGGTTCGGCAGCGTGAGATTCTTTGCCGGTGAGTCGTATGATCAGACTTTGTACCTCGGCTGAGAAGCCCTTGTTCATCAGTAGAATCTGATGCATGGGCTCCTTAGGCAGATTGTGTAAGGCGAAAACATAATCAGCTTGTAGTCCTGCGTACCGAATATCCTGAAGCACTCGCTCTGCCCCTTGACCATTTTCTTCAGCAGGCTGATAGAGAAGGATCACTTTGCCAGCGTTAAAATCTGCAAGATCTAACCATTTTGCCAAGCTGCTGACGATTGCCATATGGCCGTCATGTCCGCACTTATGAGATACGCCTTCATTTGTTGAGCGGTAGCTCATCTCATTTTGTTCTTGGATCGGGAGGGCGTCGAGCTCGCATCTGATGACAATGGTCTTTCCATTAGCCGAGTATTGATAGATTGCAGCTAATCCGGCACCGCCAATACCTTCGATGATTTCTGTAGGATTGTACTGTTGGATATATTGCTTGATGATCTCAGCAGTCTGATACTCACTGTTGGAAACCTCTGGCTTCGAATGAAGCTCGTGACGAAGGGCTATGATATCGCTAGCAATTGTTTGTTTCACGGAATAATTTATTTAGCCTCTTTGGTAGATTGCTCAAGACTGTTATCTACCTGTGCGCCTTTTATTATACTACCAAAATCAGTATCGGTAATAGTTCTATAGGCTGCCAAGGATTGATCATCCTGATACTCTTTTTGTAGGTCTTTCAATTCCAGTTTTAATTGTGCAACTACTTCGGTATAGTCATCCTCATCAATTACATTGTTCATCTGCATCGGATCTTTCTTGAGGTCGTATAACTCCCATTGATCGATATCATAGTAGAAGTGAGCAAGAGTATAATCCTCCGTTCGTATCCCATAATGCGGCTGCACATGATGCCAAAATGGAAATTCGTAATAGTGATAATACATAGATTGGCGCCAACCTTCCGGAGTTTCTCCATGGAGCATAGCAGCAAAGCTTCTCCCTTGATTCTCCTGTGAACTATTGATTCCGGCAACCTCCATAAGGGTATTCGCAAAATCGACATTGGCGATCACATCGTTATTGACACTTCGAGCCCTGATTTTGTTAGGATAGCGCACGATAAAAGGCATGCGTAGGGATTCTTCATAGATGAATCGCTTGTCAAAGAAATTATGCTCACCCAAGTAAAAACCTTGATCAGACGTTACGATGACCATGGTGTTATCCGCTAAACCCTGTTCATCCAGATACTGCAACACTCGACCGATGTTATCATCTACTGACTTGACACAAGCCAAGTAGTCTTTGATATATCGTTGATAGCGCCACTTGACCCCTTCTGCATCGCTCATGCCCTCAGGCTGGACGACCTGACCTCTGGCAATACCATAGAATCGCCATTGTAACAATTCTTCAGGTGATAAGCCCTCTGGAGGGGTCAGTTTCATATCACTCCTATTGAGGAAGTCCATAGTCATCTCCGTATCACCAGCTGTCAGCTCTCGACCGTCATACTCGTCATAAAAGTTGGCCGGATAAGGCATCTCGATATCATCCCACAGGTCTTGATAGATACTGTCAGGGCTCCATGCCCGATGTGGCGCCTTATACTGTAGCAGCATCAGAAATGGATCTTCCTGACTGCGTTCATTGGAGAGCCACTCTAATGCAAAGTCTGTCGAGAGATTTGTGGCATAGCCTTCTTCAGTGACGGCTGTACCATTATGATTATAAGTTGGATTCCAATAACTGCCCTGTTGACCATGAAGGGCATGATATTTAAAGTCATCAAAACCTACAGGTTCAGTTCCTAAGTGCCACTTACCAAATAAGGCTGTCTGATATCCATGCTGCTGAAACTCCTGAGGGAAGGTCCAATTAGTAGTATCGAACTGTCCTCCCTTATGATTCTTGTAGTATCCATTGATGTGACTATAGTTGCCAGTCAAGATCGATGAGCGACTTGGACCGCAGATAGAATTGGTACACATGACATTGTTGAAGAGCATTCCTTCTGTTGCCAATCGATCCATATTCGGTGTAGGAGCGATATCGTCATAGATACCATTTTCATAGATGCTAATGGCTTGAGTCGTCATATCATCTGCCATGATAAAGATGATATTGGGTGCTTGATTTGTATGATCAAGCGCTGCCTCCTTACAGGAGAGCAAACTCAAACACAGGAATGCAGCCGATAACTTAATGATGTACATCTTCCGTCAATTATCTCGCTTCTCAAAGTCCTCAGTTTTCTTGGCTTCAATCCTCTTAATGATAAAGTATATCAATAGGATTAATAATACCAACCAGAAGAGCACATATAGTACACCGATTATTGTAAACATAGGTGTGTGATTACTTGAACTTAACTGCAGTGCCATAAGCTAAGATCTCGGCAGTGCCTTGCATAATCATAGCGGTTGTTAACCTGACATTAATTACGGCATCTGCACCTAATCTATGTGCATCTTCGATCATGCGCTGGATAGCCTGCTCTCGAGATTCCGCCTGAAGCCTCGTATATTCAGAAATCTCTCCGCCAACAATATTCTTTAATCCTGCAAAGATATCTCGACCGATATTTCTTGCTCTGACGGTGCTCCCTCTCGCAATTCCTAATATCTGAGCTACCTCTGTTCCAGGTATGGATTCTGTTGTTGTGATTTGCATG
>CAZDHV010000263.1:0-4176 GCA_964505335.1 uncultured Saprospiraceae bacterium
GGGCTAACATCGAATAGTATCTGAAAAAAAGGAATTACAAGTGGAATACTAATAAGTGTAAGCAACGCTGTCAACAGCTGAAACAGAATAGATATGCTGATATATCTCTTATAGGGCTTAAACTGCGCCAGCAAATACCAGATACTTTTCATTACAGCTTATGGAGCAGACCTATTTCAGGTCAAACTCATTGAGGAATCCCGTATGAAAATCTCCGTTCCTAAATCTCTCGTCTCGCATCAGCTGACGATGAAAAGGGACTGTAGTCTCTACACCTTCAATGACAAACTCGTCTAGTGCTCGCTCCATCTTAGTTATGCACTCTTCACGAGTCTCTGCCCTACAAATCAACTTGGCAATCATAGAATCGTAATATGGCGGCACTGAATAACCGGCATAGGCATGGGTATCTACTCTTACGCCATGTCCCTTAGGGCTATGGAAGTATTCTATATGACCTGGACTCGGTCGGAAGTCTTTATATGGGTCCTCAGCATTAATGCGGCATTCTATACAATGCAACTGAGGATAATAGTTAACCCCAGACAGCTTCTCGCCGGCAGCCACCTTGATCTGCTCTTTGATTAAATCACGCTCGATAACTTCTTCGGTTACAGGGTGCTCTACTTGGATACGTGTATTCATTTCCATAAAATAGAAATTGCGATACTTATCAACCAAGAACTCGACTGTTCCTACTCCTTCATAATTGATGCACGTACCTGCCAAGATAGCAGCCTCCCCCATTTTTTCTCGTAGTTCATCCGTCATAAATGGAGATGGGCACTCTTCAACGAGCTTTTGATGACGTCTTTGTATTGAGCAATCTCGTTCTGAAAGATGTACAACGGTGCCATGCTGATCTCCGATAATCTGAATTTCAATATGGCGAGGTTCCTCGATAAATTTTTCAATATAAATACCATCGTTGCCGAATGAAGCTTTGGCCTCATTACGAGCCATATTCCACTGGCCTTCAAATTCTTCTTCACTCCATACGATACGCATTCCCTTGCCACCACCACCAGCCGTCGCTTTGATAATAACAGGATAACCTATTTCTCCCGAGATTTTTTTACCCTCTTTTACATTTTTCACCAAGCCATCTGAGCCTGGTACGACAGGCACACCAGCCTTGATCATGGTATCCTTCGCAGTAACCTTGTCTCCCATTTTTTTGATCATATCAGGAGTTGGTCCGATGAATTTTATGTCGTATTCACCGCACACCTGAGCGAAGTCTGCATTTTCGGATAGAAACCCATATCCGGGATGTACTGCATCAGCATTTGTAATTTCTACTGCAGCCATGATTCGTGCTATACTCAGGTAGGATTCTGTGCCGCTAGGCGGACCTATACACACTGCCTCATCAGCAAATCTCACATGGAGTGCTTCCTTGTCAGCTGTGCTATAAACGGCTACAGTTTTTATATTCATCTCTTTACATGTCCTGATGACACGTAGAGCTATTTCTCCTCTATTAGCTATAAGTACTTTCTTAAACATAGAGTATGTGTTTTAAGGTAAGGACGACTTAGCCCTGAGGATCTACTAAAAATAACGGCTGATCATATTCTACTGGAGAAGCATCATCTACGAGAACCTTGACGATCTTACCAGACACCTCCGACTCGATCTCATTAAATAGCTTCATTGCCTCGATGATACAAACCACATCACCTTCTTTTATAGCATCTCCTATGAGCACATATGAATCTTTGTCAGGAGATGGTGATCTATAAAATGTTCCAACCATTGGAGATTTTACCTCAACCAGATTTCCCACGTCTTCTGAGGATGAATCTTGAGGTGTTCCGAGATCCGGAGTAATTGCTGGAACATTAACCGGAGCAGACACTGCTGGCGCACTCACTGGTGGTACTGCTAACGCAGGAGCTGCTACATAAGTAGGTGCTCCTTGGTCTTTGGTCGTGCGAATCTTGATTTCAAAGCCTTCCTTGCTAAGCTTGAATTCCTTAATCTCAGACTCACTTACTAGTTTGATTAGATCTTTGATTTCTTTGGTAGTCATAGCTTATTTTTTTACACGCTCCATATAGTTGCCTGTCTTAGTCTCTATCTTAACAAGGTCCCCTTCATTTATAAATATAGGAACTCTGATTTCTGCACCTGACTCTATTTTAGCAGGTTTAGTAACATTCGTGGCTGTGTCCCCACGAACACCAGGTTCAGTATAAGTTACTTCCATTGTGACATATTGAGGTAGATCAATAGTCAGCGGCAAATTTTTCTCCGCATGGTAAAGAATTTCTATTTCCATGCTTTCTTTCAAAAACTGAGGATTGTTGATCATCTCGCCCTGAATAGCAATCTGTTCATAGCTCTCCATATCCATGCAGTGATACCCTTCACTATCATTATATAAATACTGGTACTTCCGACGCTCTACTCTTACAATATCAATTTTATGACTAGATGGCCAGGTATTGTCAATCACTTTACCATTGGTCAAGCTCTTAAGCTTAGTCCGCACAAATGCTGGTCCTTTACCTGGCTTGACATGTAAAAACTCTACAACACTATATATGTCGTTATTATGATTGATACACAATCCATTTCTTATCTCTGAGGTATTTGCCATAGTTCAACTTCTTTAATTATATACTAATACGCCCACTTTAAAAATAGTGAACCCCATGTGAAACCACCGCCAAATGCTGTGAGAATCACATTGTCTCCTTGATTTAATTTATCCTCATAATCCCAGAGACACAGCGGTATGGTCCCTGCCGAAGTGTTTCCATATTTCGCAATATTAAGCATCACTCGCTCCATCGGAAAATCTAATTGCCTTGCTACAGATGAGATGATACGCTCATTCGCTTGATGTGGGATAATCCAATCAATATCTGATGAATCTAAGTTATGTTTACTCATTACTTGCTTGACGGTCTCAGACATACCTGTGACGGCTCGTTTGAACACTTGCTTTCCGTCTTGGCTAACAAATTGTTCTCTATTGTCAAGGCGTTCTTGATTCAATGGGTTAAGAGAGCCTCCAGCCTCAATTCTAAGCAATTCACATCCTATGCCGTCGCCTTTTAGAATTGCATCTATAACTCCATATTCCTCGGATGGTTCCAGCAATACTCCACCACCACCATCGCCGAACAATATACTTGTCGTGCGATCTTCATAATTCATGTAGGAGGTCATTTTTTCCCCACCGATTACAATTACTTTCTTATAGCGGCCAGTTTCAATAAACTGTGCCGCAGTATACAAAGCGAATAAAAACCCACTGCAGGCAGCATTCAGATCATAACCGAATGTATTAGTCAGGCCGGCCTTATAGCATATATTATTTGCAGTATCAGGTATAATATAATCCCCTGTACACGTAGCACATATTAAAAGGTCAATCTCCTCTTTAGCACTATTAGACTTCTCGAGTAGTTGTTTGACAACATTTACTCCAATATCTGATACAGCCTGATCTTTAGGAAGAACACGTCTTTCTTTGATCCCGGTGCGAGTGACAATCCACTCATCATTGGTTTCCATGATTTTTTCAAGATCATGATTAGACAGTACTTGGTCCGATACGTAGCCTCCTACGGCGGTTATAGCGGCTTTAGGCATATGTCATAAACATTAAGAGCACGAAGGTATAAAAACCTCCTACATATACGTGTTCTACTCCATACAAGATGAGCTAAGCGCTCAAAAACTATTCACAAAATTGTTCAAAGACCAAGCAAACCATCCTAAACTGGGATATATTTAGTTGGGTCCTTTTAGAAGCTGACCTTACAGCCATCACAACAAAAATAGACCTTCTCACCAGCGTGCTCCAATATATGTTTAGCTGTGCTTTTTTGTATTGGAATATTACAAACTGGATTCATATAATAGTCCTCGTTAGGTGATTCGAGCATTGCAATATCTGACGCATCAACTTGACTATCTAACCTAAACTGCTTAATGATTTCAGCCAAAATACTTATAGCGACTTCTTCAGGTAATTTAGCCCCTAGATCGAGGCCTGCAGGAGTCTTTATCTTCTTTGGAGAAACTGATGTGGTCTCTTTAGAGGCTTTTCTTGCTACGCAACCACAATTATTAGATTTTGCCTCTATCAACTCACCATGTATTTTAGATAGTTATTCACCATTTATAAGAATACGTTTCCCAATTCCGTCTGCATAAATG
>CAZDHV010000264.1:0-4125 GCA_964505335.1 uncultured Saprospiraceae bacterium
CCCAGAAGTAACTCGTGACACTCCACCCGTGAGCTCAACGTAAAATTTAGAGTCAGAGCGTCTGTAATAATGCGACCTACCATAGACTGGTTGTGGTGCATCTGGCAGTATACCCAGCTCAACAGATAATGGATCAATGGCTCGGTACAGTTTAGATAAGCTCAAATTCTCTACTGTAGAGCTTTCCACTATATCAATTTGTTCTTGTTGTTTTCTAGAGTCGAGGCCAGTAGCTTGGCTCGCAAGCAAGGATGTATTGTTAGCGAGTCCTATACCACTTTGTTGAGTGCCATTAGAAGCTCGATTCAATATGAAATTGTCTGTCGCAGATGCATCGGCCAGATTAGTCTGTGAGTGATAATTCTGATTGAGGATAACAGCTGATGTTACCGTGTTCGTGTTTTGAATAATTGATTGTTCATACTGAGTAATAGCACTGGCGGTTTCAGGAATCTTAGCTGAATTAGAAATGTCTCTTATGCCAACATTATATCCTTCAGTAATGGCGACGTTTCCAGAGCTATTACTTATCCGATCCGCATCTTTCAATAGCATGGCTGGCGGACTGTTCACAGTGCCGTCCTCTTGGGCAATAGATCCTTTTTGATGTTGAGTAGCGTTATTATATCCTAAGAAGTAGGCTCCACCAACTAACAATAGTACAGCCGGAATTAATAGGAAGAATGGCCATCTTCTCTTTGGTGACTTTGTGGGGATATGTGGCTGGATCACATCCCAGAGCGCATCCGTATCAACCGGATAACGTTCCCCATCATGATGTTGGGACAGACGGTTATCTATATTTCTCCAATCCATGCTTTTAGTTCTTTTGATTCAGCAAATACCTTTCTTAGGTATTTGCGAGCATTAGTGAGATGTACTCTGCTAGTACTATCACTGATGCCCATGTGTTTACCGATCTCTTTATGGCTCATGCCATCAATAACATTCATCATAAATACCTCTTTAGCAGGTGATGGTATGTCATAAATGATGTCCATGAGGTCTTCCATGTTCAATCCGCTTTCGATATGGTCAGAACTCTCCACATTCATACTCTGATATGATTCTAAAGGGATTATGGTTGCTTGTTTCCCTCTCAGCGCGGACAGTGCTGTATTAATTACTATTGTTTTTAGCCAACCTTTCAATTTCTTATGATCTTCATAGCGATCTATCGCATTAAAAATTTTAATCCAACTTTCTTGTAGGACATCCTTGGCTAGTTCTTCGCGCTTCATATAGCGCATAGCAACGGCCATCAGCATAGGAGCATACTTGGTCAAGAGCATCTTTTGGTAGCGAGGCTCCCGCTTTTTACAACCCTTTATGATTTTATGATCTTCCAATGTCTTTTATAAATAGCTGATCCTTTTTTTTTTTAAACGGTCCTTGTTATTCCAATCTTTTCACTACAAAATTCCCAGAGCTAAATTCGCATGGGAGGCCAATGTCCTCATCATCTGAACAATATGTACCAACGATTAATTCACCGACTTCTCCATATTGTAAAATCTCAACTACTCCGAGACACGAGATCGACAGATCTGGATTACTAAGCTGAGCCCTAAATGACCCAGTCGTAAATCCTTCAAATCCTATAAGTATCTCATCTATTTGATCACCGTCACCCACAATCAAAGTTTCAGACCTCAATTGTCTTCCTACTGCTGTAAATACCTCATCATCTAATATCAAGGTACTCGGCTCATCGCAACCTTGTAATAGTACCTCGTAATTGCGTTGATCAGCCTCTAACTTCACCATCGATAAGGCGAAGATTTGATTGTTATTGACAGCTGTTATTAAGAATTCCTCATCGCCATCACATGGGTCTAATATGAGTTCAAAATTCTCATCAGTCAAAGGGATCTCCACATCGCCACTGGCAGTGCTGTAGGCGATAAGGGTGTTTGCTGGCACTTCACCGTTATTACAAACCACAAAGTTTACATTGAATCGGATCAAATCTGTCGCATTACTTAAATCGATAATTTCTGTATCGGATTCGCTTGTAGGTGTCGGGATCACTTGACTTAGGCTTTGCACGTCACAAGGAGAAAATACTCGAAGTGTTAACTCACTATCTGCTTCTGCATTGAAGCATTCGGTATCGCCAACTGTTACTTGACCTAGCTTGACGACTGATCCATCTGCCTGTGATAGAGAATACGACAGAGTCTCCGCTTCTTCGGGAGTCATTGATGAGAAATTAAAGCAGTATGGGATGGCCCTTCTTTCTGTTCCTACTGCTAACCAGTTGAATTGGGTGACTTCTACTGAGAAATCATCCCCCATGGCATCTACATCACCTTCTACCGTCCAGTAACCTAAGCTTGGATCATAGATTAGCAATTGCTGTTGTCCGGCAGCATCAATATTGTTTGCTTCTGGACGAGCTGGAAGTGTTACCCTTATCGGTTGTTCAGGATTTACTTCTAACTCTTCACCGTTTTCATCAGTGATGGATATGTAGCCGAGACTAGCGTTACTCAATGCAAAAATTGCTAAGTCATTGGCGATATCAAGCACTTCATTAATCTGTATTCCATTAGGAAACTGGGATGTATTGTTGACGTCTACCCAATAGATATCAACGTTAACTTCATCGGTGTAGGGTACTCCATTTCTTTGAAAATTGAGTGGCTGTATATCTATTGATACCCCAGATGGATCATTTACCCTTGCGCCGGTTTCGCCGTTCACGCTTGTAGGTGTTGGATCAGATATCAGAACGAGTTTTACATCATGCGAGAGTGACTCTTTGGGGAATATACGAGTCGCATTGTCAATATAATTTGCCTTAGCAACGCTAATCACAGTACCGTTGTCAGCGATAGGTACATCAAAGAGTAGAAATCTCCCATCATTATCGGTCAGGGTACTCATGTCTCCTATGGTCACGGAAGCGTCTGGGATCAGCAATCCACTGGTGTCAACGACGATTCCCTCCACTTGATTAAGGACAACCCGCTCAGGCTCCATCAAGTCCGTTACTACGATCTCTTCTTCAAAACTGTCCTCATGGCATGCACTTAAGCACATCAAAAAGACCACAACAGCAAAAATGTATTTCATCTGGTTTTCTACTTCTATCATTAGAACTAAGATAAGGTAAGAGACGCTTAACGGAATGCGTTTTAATTTATTTAAGAGTGTAAGAATTGTCGTGCGAGAATGGTTGGTTGTGCTTCTATCAGAAATTTTACAACTATGTAACCTGCTTAATCTCAAAATATAAAAGTGATTCCAGATGCAATTTCTTGTGGTGAGATATTAAGTTTAAGTAGCTATGAGAGAATTACGGTTTTACATTCTTGTGATTGGACTATTACTCGGTCATGCACTATCAGGACAGGGGATGATGCAAAGCGATACTATTCCTTTTGACTTTACGAGCTACAACAATATTGTTGTTGATGCGCTCATCAATGACAAGGATAGTGTGCGACTGATGTTTCATACGGCTGCCAATGATGTGTCATTGATCGAAAAATCTACTAAAGACCTAAGCAGCATTAACTGGAATGATAAAGCTTCGGGTGTCATGAGTTGGGGAGGTTCTGCAGGGGAGTCAAGGGTTAGCATAATCAACACAATTCAAATTGGTCGATTCCAACTCGACAGTCTGTCAATATGGGAGAACAAAAACTCTGGGCATACGACTGACGGCAAGTTCGGACCCAATTTCTTTGAGGGGAAGCATATCGGAATCAATTTTGATTCGGGCTTGATGACAGTCCATGACGCTCTTCCGAGTAATATGAACGACTATGATAAGATGCCGCTGAGCTTTGAGAATGGCTTTATGTTTATTGAAGCAATAAGTATGGTTGGAGGCAGAGAGATTCCGCATCGGTACTTGATTCATTCGGGCTACTCGGGAGCAGTTCTGTATGATGATAAGTTTGCTGAAGAAACGAACATTGCAAATCACATAGACATCATCAAAGAAACACGTTTGTCGGACTCAGCCGGCAATGTAATGATCGAGAAGAAGGGCAAACTATCACGATTGATATTGGGTAAAACGTCGTTTGATGATATGCCTGTAGGCTTCTTTCAAGGAGCTATCGGTCGGCAGAAAATGAGCGTGTTAGGAGGCGATTTGTTGAAGAGGTTTAA
>CAZDHV010000265.1:0-2512 GCA_964505335.1 uncultured Saprospiraceae bacterium
TTCAACACGTTCTGACTTGGTAAAATAGGCTGACCACAATGCCGCAACTACTACCTGTTTTATAACATCTGCATTATCCTCAGGTGAAATGCCTTCGCCTATTGTATATGCAATCACAAGATTATATACAGAAGATGCTATCGACAATATGAAGAATCCTATTATGACAATAGGGAGGCTTGTCCTTTTCCGGAAAAACAGATAGATCGTCATAATTGCATAAACAATCAGGAGTGTGCTCATCACCCATTCCATTAAAACACTAAAGACAATAAATTTGCTATTCTCTATAGAATCTGAAGTCCACAATACCTCGAGTGCATTCAGTCCGATGCCCTCTTCAACAAAAGAGGTATAGTTTTCAGATATTATAAGAAGTGGAGATAGAAATAATCCAATCAATGGCAATATCATCCACCCTCCTATGTCTTTGTCCGAAAATGAATGAGATGATGACGGATCATAGAGATATAGAAATTTAGCCATGTAATACCCTAATCCTAAACCTACAACAAGAGACATGATCAGAAAGAGCCAAGACAATAAAGAGTTACTTCCTGTTACTTCATCAGAACCATAGGTCAGCTGGTATCCTGTATTTTCATAAGCCTTTCTATAGTCTTTGAGCACATCGGGTATATCTGCAGGTTCAATGAACTCCTTTTTGAGGTAGTATCTGTGCTTCATCTGAAATCGTTGTCTTGTTTCCCGATCAAATAACAAGCTATAGCTGTAATCAAAATAGTCATTTGAAATATTCACTTGATCATCGATTATCGACCAGGTCTCAGGAAGATTAATTGTTGTAGTCTGAATAAATTCAATGCGATTACCCAGTGAATATGGCTCATCAGCCTCATAATTCGAGGATTTATCAAGCATTCCCTGAAGTTCGAGGGCCTGATAATCAAATACCTGCCCTAAATCAGGCTCATCTTCAGACCAGGCCTCAGGAGCACGATAAACCTCTTCTACTGTGAAAAAATTGAAACTTTGATCAGTAGAATCGATAAAATCGACTTTTTCTACTTTAATATTCGGATAAAGATTTGAGTAGAAGTCTTGATATCCTTCTTTAATAGAGCTGAGGCCTTGGCTCATGAAGCTTGATCTTTTGGAGTCAGCCTCTGAATCATAGCTTTTGGTGGTAATATTGATGTGTGCACCTCCACCCACTGAATCAAGCGTGAGTTCTTCCTCTACTTGAACTAATGGAATTATATCATCTTCGATAAATACAAGCCCTTCACTACCCGTATGAATGGGCAATACATATCCGTAATCAGGTATAAACCTCTTTAATAATCCACCTCGCTGTTGACTTATGGTAGGATCTACATAGTAGGTGGATTTATCAAACTCAAGTTGTACTATGCAATGATCAAAGTTTTGAGAGCTTGGGAGATAATCTTTTAGCTGTGCCCCTATGCCAGTATGTACTAAAACAGGGTTGGCCTCTACACCCATAATGTCCAGGATAGTCACCAGTAGCAACGACTTATCCTTGCAATCGCCAAATCTCTGATTCAATACCTTCTCTGGGCTATATGGCTTAAATGAATTCACCCCATACTCGAAGCCTAGGTATCTAATATCATCTTGAACAAACTCAATCGCATCAAGTATGTTTTCTTCTTTCGCTGCTAAGTCAATCTGTCCACTAATATCTTTGGTTATTTGGTCTCTTATGTGATCACTGACAGCATATAGAGGCTTCGCCCATTCCACTACCTCCTCCCAATTCTTATAATTGGAGATTTCAACCCGCTTATATGGATTGTACCAGCGTGGAGCTTGATCTCCTATAAATCGAGGCTCTTGATCAGTGAGATCCCAAGTATATTTCTTACCATATGGAGGTAGGTCAGAAACAACATAATCCGGTGAACCGTTGGATGCAGTGATATCCACTATCTGATCAGTAATCAGAGACTGATGTATATGCTTGACGCTAATACCGTACTCTTGATAAAACGAACAATAAATATGATCCCCGAGAATTGGATTTCTTCCTTGTATAGTAAAACTATACACTAAGACATCTCCAGGTCTTACATCCTCAATATTATTGACAATTGTCTTGTATCCATCATATAATGATTGCTCTAAGGACGTCTCTCTTTGAATTTCTATAAACTTAGGCGACACTTCAATCTTAGCATCGTCTCGAAATATGCTAATCTCATGTAGAGCCACAACCTGAAAGCTTGGATTATAACTAATCTCAATAGAAGACATCGACTGTACTCCTTCTGAATTATTTATCTGATATGCATACTTGTAGAATTCTTTCTTGGAGGTCGAATTGAGCTGATTATCAATTAATAAATAATCATAAGGCTCATCTGTAGATTCAAATTGCTCTGGAACTTCTGTAATCGTTACCCAGTTGTCTATCTCAGTATATTGGAGCCTAATTGTTTGAGCATTTAGTTGAACTGAAAATAAAATGCTGATTAGCGTGATAAAAGATGTCCTGAGATGATACATTTACCCAAAATAGTGATATCAG
>CAZDHV010000265.1:2612-4117 GCA_964505335.1 uncultured Saprospiraceae bacterium
CTGGCCGTAGGTGGTGTGAAGTACTTCAGCTCCGAACAACAGTTGGGAGAAGGATATAAACGCTATGAGCAATGGCTCAATGGGCTCACTGCCGAGGGAGAGAACTTTACAGAGCTCTATCGAGAGTGCGTTATTCCATCGCCATGTTGGATGCTCCACAAGGCTGACTTTGAGCAAGTGGGTGCATTTGATTCGGATGAATATCCAGAAGACTATGATCTGGCATTTAGGATGTATCAAGCTGATCTTGAGGTAATCCCATGCATCAAGCAGATTCACTTATGGAGAGATCACCCAGCACGTAGCTCGCGCAATGATCCAAATTATCTGGACAATCGATTTATTAAGTTGAAGTGCCACCACTTCATGGAATATAATTTTGAAGACAGGCCCTTGGTAGTGTGGGGGGCCGGCAAAAAAGGTAAATCTATCATCCAGCATCTCAAACAGCACCTGCCAGATCTATACTGGATCACAGAAAATGAAAAGAAAATCGGACATGAAATCTATGGCATCGCCGTAGAGTCACCTGATATATTGACAGAATTGTTCTTACCTCAAGTCATCGTTGCAATTGCAAACCCTGACGAACAAGCTGAAGTAGATCAGCGCCTGTTTACTATGGGCCTATATCCTATGGTAGATTACTTTATGTTTTGTTGAGATTACTCCCCTTCTAACTGTACTACCACATATCTATTGTGCTCACCCACACCAACTAACTCTCCTTGCCCAGACACATCTACTGTGCATTGATAGTTCAGCTGCGAAATGATATAATCCCCTACTTCCTGAGCCCGCTGTAAGGAGAGGATATTGTTAGCTTCATCGGAACCGACTTCATCGGCATATCCGATTATAGATATCTTCTGACGCTTGCCATCAGTATCGATATGCTTGATCCATTTCTCCAATCTTGAGAGATGATACGTTGTAAGTTCAAATAATGCGGACTCATATGTCAACCGTAGCGGCCGCGAATAGTGTATGTAGTCATCCCGATCGATGGCCTCAATAAACTTGGCCCTAAACTGTACACCCATCATATTAGGACGTAATTGGCTGTACCAGATCTTTATGTCATGATCGCCCTTATTGAGATACAAGGTGTCTGCGCTCAGGTCCATCGCTTTCTTCTTGTCCTCCGCTGGATAGGAGCTATTATAAGTGTTGTTGAGTACCTGCTGATCATCGATCCATAACACAGAATCATCATCCGACCGTAGTCCAAATAAATAGAGCCCATCAGCCGGAATAGTGACTGTCGACCTAAAGTCTATCCCAAAGGCCTCAGTCAAATCTATATCAGGAAATCGATCTGTATTCGCCCTCCATTCCTGATTGATCTCTGTCCATGAGATAGTCTTGTATGGCTTCAGCTCGTAGATATAAGGTCGATGACCTTTATTTAAGCTGTCTAATGGTAGGCGATAAACGGTTCCTTCGAAGGGTTGAAATATAGGCTCATTACTGTCTTGTGAACTAAGCGAAATTGTGCTCAGCAT
>CAZDHV010000266.1:0-4111 GCA_964505335.1 uncultured Saprospiraceae bacterium
CATATTAGCACTAAAGAGGAATTAGATCTATTTGATAACAGTATTAACTTGATCGATAAGAAGATCACTTCTGAGGCCTGTGTGCATCATATGTTCTTTAATTCGGAGGACTATAAAAAGCTTGGAAACAAGATAAAATGCAATCCAGCGATTAAGGATCAAAGTGATCAAGAGGCTATATTTCAGGCGATGTTAGATGATCGCATTGATGTGATTGCTACAGATCACGCACCACATCTGCCATCTGAGAAAAATCGATCATACCTGAATGCACCTAGCGGCTTGCCATTGATTCAGCATACTTTGTTAATCATGATGGATTTCTACCACCGTGGGATGATCACCAAAGAGCGAATAGTAGAGAAGATGTGTCATAACCCTGCTATTCTATTCAGAGTAAAGGATCGTGGCTATCTCGATGAAGGTGCTAAGGCTGACATTGTCATTGTAGATCCAAATAAAGAGCAGATCATCAGAAAAGAAGACCTATTCTATAAGTGCCAATGGTCACCTCTGGAAGGATACAGCTTCAAAGGTTCAGTGCGTCGTGTATATGTTAATGGCATTCAGAAGTATAGATCCGGCAGAATATTAAATCAATCACCAGGGGAGCGCCTGTCTTTTAGCGTGTAGCTCTTAGAAACTAATTTTAGACTTGGTGTTATGACATTTCTGCTTAAGACAGATCATCTTAAGGGCAGCATAGGCAGATTCTTTGCCCTTATCACCTTTACTGCCATCAGCCCGAGCAATGGCTTGATCTTCAGTATTAGTAGTTAACACACCAAAAATGACGGGCGTGCTTGACATTAAGCTGAGTTGTGAAATTGACTTGGAGATGCTATAGTTGATATAATCATCGTGCTTAGTCTCTCCTTGAATGACACAACCTAAACAGATTACTGCGTCCGGACGATTTGCAGAGCTGATGACGTACTTCGCTCCAAGCGGTAATTCAAATGAACCTGGAACTGTAACGGTTTCGATATGATCTTCAACAATTCCAAGTGATATGAGGGTAGCCTTACAAGACTCAGTAAGAGTCGAGATGATACCTGGATTCCATTCAGTATTGATAAGGGCTATCTTGAGATCTTCTATGTTCTCTATGCTGCGGCCGTTGAGGCTATAGATATTATCTGTAGGATTAGCCATCCTGATATTAGTTCAACATTCCGAGATACTTAGAGGCATCTTCCGCCTCAGGAGCTGATGGGAATTCTGACTTTAATCTATTAAATGCCTTGGCAGCTTGATCATTGTCACCTTCTCTATAAGAGAGGATTCCCAACTTATGTAGATAGTAAGGGGTCAAAACTCCAACATCTTTAGATGTCGCCTTATTATATGAGCTCAGGGCTTTACTGACGTCACCTAATTCACTATATGCATCACCGAGAGCACCATACTTAGTTATTGAAGTTACATTGCCTGACTCGTTGTATGAATTGAGATAAGAGATGGCATCTTCAAACCTTCCTAGATTTAAATATGATATGCCGGCATAATACTTGGCAATATTTCCAGTCTTCGTACCGCCGTAGTTGTCAATAATATCAAGGAAACCGTCATAACCTCCACCAGGAGCTTCAAGAGCGAGCGCAAACGAATCTTTGAGAAACTGCTGTTCTGCCTTATAGATTTGCTCAGTAGCCTCTTTTTCTCGAGGAGCCTTGTATAAAAATTTGTAGGCGAAGTAAGCGCAGACGATCAATCCAATAAGAGCGGCAGCTCCTATAACCATCATCTGATTGTCTTCGAAAAAATTTCCACCACCACTTTTATTGGATGGTATTTCTCCTTCACTTGAAACAATTTCAATGAATTCTCCTCCGCCGTCGCCAGCATTACGTCTACGTGACATGTTCTAAAAATTTGCGCAAAAATAGACAATTCTACTTACCGATGATAAGCATACATTATAAATAATCTTAATCTCTTATATATGGATAATCCTCTTGTACGTAATTATCAGTATATAATTCTTGTGGATCAGGTAGTGGGGAGTTTTCAGCAAACTCTGCAGCTTCCGCTATTTCCACCTTAATTTTAGCTTTTATAGCATCAATTTCTTTCTGAGTGGCAATCTTATTACTTAGAATTGTTTTCTCAGTTACAGAGATCGGATCCAAATCTTTATAATGTGCTAATTCCTCTTTTGTCCGATACTTGGCAGGATCCGATACAGAGTGTCCTCTATATCGGTATGTTTTTATCTCTAAAAAGTAAGGTCCTTTCCCAGATCTGATATGTGCAGCAGCTTCTTCAAGGGCTTCATGGACACTCTCAGGAGACATCCCATCAACAGCCTTATTCGGCATATTAAATGCATCACCCACTTGGTGGATCTCCGTAACATTGCTTGTACGCTTTACTGATGTACCCATCGCATAACCGTTATTCTCACATATGTACAATACAGGTAAATCCCAACTCATCGCCATATTGAACGACTCATATAAAGCGCCTTGTCTAGATGCACCATCTCCAAACATACATACAGCAATATTATCAGTACCTTTATATTTCTCCGCGAAACCAATGCCTGTACCAATAGGAATCTGTGCCCCAACGATACCATTTCCGCCGAAGTAGTTGAGCTCTTTAGAGAAGAAGTGCATACTACCGCCCTTACCACTGACACAACCATCAGCACGACCATATAACTCGGCCATACATGACTTAGAACTAAGACCTCTGGATAATGCGATACCATGTTGTCTATATGCTGTAACAACATTATCCTCAGGTCTAAGAGCAGATGCCATACCTGCCGTGATAGCCTCCTGTCCAATATATACATGACAGAAACCTCGAATCTTCTGCTGTGAGTACGCCATCAATGCACGCTCCTCAAATCGTCTTACTCTTACCATCACTTCATACCATTTTAGGTATGTCGCTTTGCTATATTTATTCTTTGGCTTTTTCGTAGATGTTTTCTTTCTTGTCGCTGTCTTAGTTGCTACTGCCATAATAGGATTATTTGAACCATAAAAATAAGGATTATATTAAGCTATATCATTAGAGTGCCAATGGATTTTATAATTATAGAAAGAATCGATTCTGAGTAGTATACAGACCTGTACAATTAAATGAAAATAGAACGATTATCCCTCCATAACTTCAAAAACTATAACGAACTCAATCTACAGTTTGATCATAGAATAAATCTATTTTATGGCTTGAACGGAAGTGGGAAGACGAATCTGCTTGATGCAATCTACTTCTTGTCGATATCCAAGAGCTACTTTACAAGTGGTGATCACTTCATAACAAGACACAATCAAGATTTTTATCGCACTCAGGGCCACTTCAAGAATGAGGAGATCGCTATTACAGTATGTGTGAAGAAAAGACAGAGTGACAAGAAGACGATAGAGGTCCAAGGTAAGAAACTAAAAACTGCCTCTGAGCTCATCGGAAAGATCCCGATAGTATTAGTCGCACCCGATGATATTAGGATTGTCAAGCAGGGTAGTAAGGAGCGGAGAGATTTTATTAATCGTATGATATGTATGTCGCATCGACCATACCTCTCAGAGCTAATTACACACAATAGAGTGCTCGCACAGAAGAATGCGCTTCTCAAAGCTACAGGATCTATAGACTTCGATCTACTGGATCATTACAATGAACAACTTATCAGGCTTGGCAGCTCAATATGTGAGAACCGGTCTGCTCTGGTAATCCAATATAAAGACTATGTCAGAAGAACCTATAGCCAAATCTCGGATGGTGCTGAAGAAGTCGATATTAAATATCAGAGCCAATTCCAATCTCAGGATATAGAACAACAATTTAAGGATGTACAGTCAGATGAGATTAGGACTAGGCGGATCCAGATTGGTATTCACAAAGATGATTTCGAATTCACTATTAACAATCAACCACTTAAGAAAATAGGTTCTCAAGGACAGATTAAGTCATTTGTGTATGCCTTGAGGATCGGGGAGTATATGTATCTGAAAGATCATCTATCTGAGAAACCCATTCTGATGTTGGATGATTACTTCGAAAAATTAGATGCCAAGCGCCTTGAGCTACTAACTCGATTTTTAAAGGACGATACATTTGACCAAGTCTTCCTTTCTGATACGGAACTTGAGCG
>CAZDHV010000267.1:0-4098 GCA_964505335.1 uncultured Saprospiraceae bacterium
TTTGCAGTCGGTTGGATCGCGATTATCCATAGATGACAAGAGGCCGTGGCATCCGGATGAAGTTCGGAGCAGCAAAATAGTGGTGATTGGAAAAGGCTTTCAGAAAAAGAGCTTGGAAAAGATGTTTTCTCAATGCATCAAGAAGAAATAGAAGCCTATAAAAAAGACGAGGCGCCTGGTTAGGGCGCCTCTCTCGAGATTTGGTTAAAATCTGATTCGTATATTCATCTATCTCGAGGAATTAATATAATTCTCTCGGTTTCGATGTAGGTGTGTACTTATTAGACCCACAGAACTAAATTTAACCCTAAGTATAATTTTCAGTTTGTTAACTTTTGAACAATGCCCGACACTATTAGTGACGAATGGCATCAATACAGTGATCAATTTCATTCGGATCGAAATAATTAAGTCTCTTTAGTCCTACTTGCGTATTCAGGATATAGGACTTTATAGTGAATAACAGTGAAGTTTAGTTAATACGAACAAAAGAGGTGACTATATTCCATTTAGTGCTTGTCGAGTGGTTAGTATTAGCTATTCATTATATTGACCTATATAACAAGATACCATGTTGAAGTACCCCATTTTATTGCTGATATTAGGGTTAGACATTGCGGCATTTTCTCAGAGCGACTCGGCACTGGCAGAGCAATATTTTGAACCACTCAAATATCGCAATATCGGACCGTTTAGAGGAGGGCGATCCGTTACAGCAAGCGGCGTTAAGGGAGAGCCGTTGACATATTACATGGGCACAACAGGAGGCGGCTTATGGAAGACTGAGGATGCGGGCCAATACTGGAAGAATATTTCTGATGGATATTTCAAAACTGGCTCCGTCGGAGCAGTGGCGATATCATCGAGTAATCCTAATATCATCTACTGCGGGATGGGCGAGCACGCTGTCAGGGGAGTGATGACGCATCATGGAGATGGTGTATACAAGTCAATCGATGCCGGCAAAACCTGGAAGCACATTGGCTTAACTAAGACGCAACACATATCTCGTATAATAATCGACTCAGAGAATCCCGATATAGTCTATGTCGCAGCACAGGGAGCCTTATATAGCGAGTCCGAAGAAAGAGGAGTATACAAGTCTGTTGATGGGGGTGATATTTGGGAGAAAATCCTATACAAAGGACCAAATAAGGGTGCAGTAGAATTATCCATGGATACTAGATATCCGCACATCTTGTACGCAGCGATGTGGGATTATCAGAGATTCCCTTGGATGATTAAAAGTGGTCCGAATAGTGGACTTTATAAGTCTGTAGATCATGGAGAAACCTGGGAAGAGTTGACAAATGGGCTACCCGAAGAAAAAGGAAAAATGTCTATCGCCGTCTGCCCATCTAATTCTGATAAGGTGTATGCCCTCGTCGAGAGTAACTCCCTACAAGATAAGAGTGGATTATTTGTCTCAGATAATGCGGGTAAGAGTTGGAGCAAGGTGAGTAGTGACAATCGGCTGACGCAGCGAGCGTGGTATTACACCGAGTTGTTCATCGATCCGAAAGATGATCAGACCATATATGTGTTGAGTGCACCTGCCCTTAGGTCACTAGATGGAGGTAAATCCTGGAGTAGAATTACTGGCACCCATGGAGATTTTCATGACTTATGGATTAATCCGGATAATCCACAGAATCTATGTATTGCTAATGATGGTGGTGCAGCTATAAGCTTCAACTTTGGTAAGTCATGGTCAAGGCAGAGCAACATGCCGACATCTCAGTTTTATAGAGTCAATGTGGATAATGAATTCCCCTATAATATATATGGCGGACAGCAGGACAATACATCAATTAAGATCGCCAGCAGATCAATAGGGGGCTTTGCCATTACAGAGCGTGATTGGGCGCCCTCGGCTGGTGGAGAAAGTGCTTTTTTGGCCTTTGATCCAGATGATCCACGATTTGTACTTGGCGGATCTTATTTGGGCACAATCGAAGTTTTGGACACTAAGTCTACAGGGTCCACTAACATAATGCAAGCCCCTATACAGTATCTTGGAAGAGCCGCCCGTGATATGAAGTACTTGTTTAATTGGAATGCTCCGATCATATGGTCCCAGCATAAGCCGAATACATTTTATCACGGCGCTCAATACGTACTGCGTACAGATGATATGGGTAAGACGTGGCAAGAAGTATCACCCGATCTCACACGTAATCAAGATGATAAGCAGATGAAGGGAGGCGGACCACTGACAGTTGAGGCGGTAGGTGCTGAAAATTATGGAACCATAAGCTATATCGTAGAGTCCCCGCACGAGTCAGGTGTATTATGGACAGGCAGTGATGATGGATTAGTGCAGCTCACTCGTGATGATGGAGACAACTGGTCTGATGTGACCCCACAAGGACTAACAGAGTGCCTCATCAATGCAATCGACGTCTCTCCGCATGATCCGGCGACCGCCTATATCGCCACTACGAGATATAAGTTTAACGATCATACACCAGGCTTATATAAAACCACTGACTATGGCAAAACATGGAAAAATATCAGTAGAGGAATACCTCAAGGGGCATTTACCCGAGTGGTGCGTGAAGACGATGTCAGAAAAGACTTGCTCATCGCAGGTACTGAAACTGGACTATATATATCATGGAATGGTGGAGACCAATGGCACGCCTTTAATATGAATCTCCCAGTGGTGCCTATTACGGATCTGATAATAGAGCATGACGACCTTGTTGTAGCTACTTCGGGACGTTCATTTTGGATCCTTGATGACATGGCTGTCATCAGACAGTATCAGCCGAAAGATAAAACCGTGCTCAAGCTCTATCAACCAGAAGATACTTATCTATTGAATGGCTCAAGTCCACTGAATGGAAATAGCAAATCATTTGATGGTACCAATCCGCTCTATGGTGTCAATCCTGCGAATGGTGCGGTGATCTACTATGAGTTGCCTAAGAATGATAGTGGGCAAGAGGTAACAATCACGATCTCTGACTCCAATGGGAAGTTGATCCGCACGTTATCATCAATTAAGGATTCTACATATCTCAGATATGATGGCGGGCCTCCAGCTGAGACCACGCTTGATAAAAAAGAAGGGTTAAACAGATTCGTATGGGATCTCAGACATGGCGTCATGCCTGGTGTCAATGGAGTATATATAGAAGGTAGTTATCGTGGACATAAGGTCAGCCCAGGTACTTATAATATTAGCTTGACCTCAGGAGAACTATCACAGTCTAATACAGTCACGATTAAGAAGAATCCCAATTATGATATCACCCTGGACGATTATCAGGTATATGATGTACTGATGAGTGACATGGAAACTCAATTCGGGGTAATGCATAATATGGTAAACCAACTTAAAAACAAATATGACCAGATAGCCAACTTATCTCCTAAGGTAGAAGGGAATAGTGAGATCGCTAAACAGATCAAATCACTGCTCACTAAAATGAAAAATTGGGATGATGAGATGGTACAGCGACTTTCTAAGGCTTACGACGATGTGGAGAATTTTGAAAACAAATTTACGGCCGAGTGGCTCTTTCTAATCAATCAGACAGAAAGTGATATTCCTGTGGTGAATCAAGGCAGTATGGATCGGTACGCCGAGTTGTCCGAGCAGTGGGATAAGCTTTCAGGACGAGGCAATCAAATGTTATCAACGGATATTCCCGACCTCAACAAAGCCCTATGGAAGGCGGGAATTGGTGCTATATGGCAAGATTAGTCGAGTATGTTAGTCATAAATTGGTCGCTCCATTCGAACAAGGATAAGATGTGAGCTTCACTCTCTGGCCATGGTCACGCAATGATCGATCTCGTCTGGATCGAGATAATAGGTCTCTTTGGTCTTCTTATACTTGTCGGTTAGACTATCGTGATTTAGAACGAAATGAGACCAATCTCGTAGTTGATGACCGAAGCCTTTTTTGATGACGAGGTAATCAACAGCTTTCTCATAGTGTTCTTGATTGCGCTTTTTAAGATACCACAGGCCCGTCTTGATGATTTCCCAGTTAGTCTTGTAGTGGTAGTCTATAATGTGGCAGAGCTCATGGGCGATGATGCCGATCTGCGCATTGAATGGGATGTCCTCAAGGAGTAGTCCGTTTT
>CAZDHV010000268.1:0-4068 GCA_964505335.1 uncultured Saprospiraceae bacterium
TAGGAGAAGAAGTTGTGCTTAATTGACGGAGCAGAAAAAATTTATAAATCAGAGATAGATTATAAAATCTACAACTTCGTAATGCTGATTACGCTACTGAGTATTTCGCCAGTATTCTTTGTTGCTAGATTTTCTGTTACTCTTTATATCGTATTGGGATTAGTTGCTGGTAGTCTCTGGCTTACCCATACTGTGTTCCACGGCATACGCTATGCTATAAACCCTGAGAATCAGACCTTGTTAGTTAAGATTGGATTCTTTAAGCATGGCACTTATGACATCATGGAGATAAAGAGTATTAAGAAAACGAATACTTGGCTGTCCTCTCCAGCGGCGTCAATGGATCGTATTGCGATTAAGATCAAGTTTAGTCCTCTTGTGATATCTCCTCAGAATAGAATGGAATTTATCAATGATTTACTCAGTCTTAACCCTGAGATAGAAGTAGCCGATGATTTGCTTGGATAAGGAAATACGGTAAATCCCAAAAAAGCTCTGTAGCCTAATTTAGGTGACTAAACTGCTTGACACCTTTTAATTGATCTACGATAGTATTGTATAAGTCTGCAGATTTAAATGGCTTCGTTACAAAACCCGTCATCCCTGTTTTCTCCGCTTTAAACTTGACGTCCAATTGAGCCGATGCAGTTAAAGCGACGATTGAAATCTTCTGGCCTTTGACTTCAGCTATTTTGAGGATTTTTTTGGTCGCCTCATACCCATTCATCTTAGGCATTTGTAGATCCATAAGTATTAGGTCGTAGTGATATTTGTTATACTTGTCTACGGCCTCTTTTCCGTTGTCAACCACATCATAAATGATATCCCACTTCTCGAGATATTTACTGATTACAATTTGATTAATACGATTATCCTCTGCGACCAAGACTCTTGTCCCCTTAATATCTTCTGATACGATCTGCATCGGTGATGAATGGAAAGAACCATCTACATTTTGAATACTCTTATCAAATCTAAGGACGAAGTAAAATTTGGATCCAATGTCAGGAACACTCTTCACTTTCAAATCAGAATTTTGCATCAAGAGGAGTTTTTTACAGATCGCTAAGCCTAAGCCCGTACCTCCATACATACTTGAAATACTTGCGTCAGCTTGCTTAAACTTCTCGAATATTCTATCCAGCTTATCTAACGAAATACCTATTCCTGTATCTTGAACCTCAAACAATAGGGTAACTGTTTTATCATTTTCAGAGACATTCTCCACAACCAGATTGATCTCTCCTTCATGAGTGAATTTTATCGCATTGCTCAACAGGTTATTCAATACCTGAGACAGGCGGGTCTTGTCGCCCTTCAAGTATTTAGGAATCTTGTAATCAACATCGACCGTGAAGGCCACACCTTTTTCTCCAGCTTGGAACTTGAAGGTCTTCTTGATTGATTTTATTAGAGCCTTAAAGTTAAAGTCTGTGTTTTCAAACTCTATATTGCCCCCCTCCATTTTGTTATAATCAAGTATGTCGTTGATCAAGGCCAACAAATGCTCTGATGAGTACTTTAATACTTTTAAATTCTCTTTCTGTGATTCCAAATGATCATCCATGACCAGAACATTTGAAATACCAATAACCCCATTTAGCGGGGTTCTTATTTCATGTGACATGGTAGATAGAAAATCCTCTTTAGCAGCGATTGCCTTTCGCATAGCCCTCTGAGTCTTTATAAGCTCTAACTCTGTCTCTTTTAATTTTGTCACATCGACAAGACTCCCGATGACACCGGGCAGGTCTTGGTTCAGGTCCTCTATAGTCTTATAATTTATTTCTATCCATTTCTTAATACCATCCTTGGTCGTTATAGATACCACACTTTTAAAGTCTTTTGATACATCACAACCTATCTTCGCTATCTCAACCTGGCTTACACTATTAAATCCCTTCAAGAATTCAGAATAATGCTTACCAAGTGTCTCCTCAACTGTATAGCCCGACAACAGCTCCCATGAAGGATTTAAAAACTTAAAATTCCCTACTCCATCAGTTTCAAATATTACTCCTGGAACATGATTGACAACTCTTTCAAGTTGTTCTTCTGTCTTCTCAAACTCATCAGTAAGCTCCTCTACATTCTCTTCAAGGTCTTGATTTACCTCGACCAATTCCTCAGTACTCTGATCCAAGACATTATCCAGCAAAGACAAGTCATTGTCATAACCATTATACGCCTGCATGATCAGTTCGATCAAATCTTGCATGTCAGCCATTTGAGCTTTACTCAGACCAGACTTCTCTAATTGTAGTTTTAATAATTTATGCATGAGACTTCAGATCTAATTTTCTTTGAACATAGTTATAGTCAAAGACTGATTATAAAGCTGACAAGGGCCGCTACGATAACTAGTCATAAATTCGCCGTATCCATAAAATCCTGCAATAGCAGATTTAGAACCGATTACTTTTTGGACTGTTTCTATTTCTACGTCTGTCATTTGTTTAAGAACCATTCTACGGCCAACACCACTGACTATTAATGCTAATTCCGGTTTCCCTTTTGATAATTCTTTTAGGCGCCGAGCCGCATTCTCAGCCGACTCAACTAAATCATCATAACGAGCTTTCAACAGTCTTACGACCGATCCCTCAGGAATATTACCAGCAAAAATTAGGCTTTGATCATCTTCATTGATATCAACAATGCTCCTTACGAGATAAGCATCATCTTCATATTTCTCTAAACCGATTGGGAACTGTAGAGCAGACCCCATTAAACTGTCTACTCGAGGTCCCATGAAGGATCTGATAAGGTCCAGTGCCGGCTGATTATCAATCTCATACAATATGTTGTTCTCAGCCTTCGTCACGATTCTATTCATACCAAATGGCCTCCATCCATGGCTAGTACTAAAGCTTACTTGTAAATGTTTACCATATAGACCAATAGCTGTGATCGTATTTCTAAAGCCAATGCTTTCGGTTACGGCGTAAGTCTCATTGTCATCATCTAACTCTTCGCCAGCCAGATTGAAATTGTCGACATCACCAGCTAAGCCACCTGAAATCGAGACACCACAATCAAGTCGTGACGACAAGCCCTTTAAAAACTTGTCAGCATTCACATCTAACCCTCCACTAAAAACCAATAAATGCCTTAAATCTTTAGAATCAAACTGCGAACCAAGATGTTGTCCTACAGCAAAACTGTGTTCTATTTCAGAGAACTGAACTACTTTTTTCTCCACCCTGGTTTTCTCAAACTTTATGGCAGTCAAGCCTATGGAGTTATCATAGACTCTCACTTTGTGAATTACACCTGGTGTAGAACAACCTGCAATAACGGCCTTGGGTTGGGCAACTTTCAGTCCTCGCATTAATTGACTTAAATCCTCAGTTTTCTTAGAAATAAATAATAAAATGAGGTCCGCTTCAAAAGGAATTTTATCGAACCGATCTACAGAAGAGTCTTTTAGTCGTAGTTGCTTAATTAACATGAGATAGTGTTTCCTATTAAGTTGTATCTATAAAGGCACCATAATCACATATAACCACTATCTAGTTATTACATATTATTTAAATCATAAGTCTGGTCCTCTTCCGATATCCGTGAGTATGGTTAAGAGGGTGGGAGAGTATTGGATTTCAAAGGGAGTTTCTGAAATTTTCCAAGAGCGTGCAAACAACTTATTGATTACAGACCCAATAGGTTAATCTTCTAAATCATACTCGACAAAACTGATTTATACCAAGGCCTAACGAAACGTTGAAAAAAAGGTGTCAACAAAGAAAGAGGCATGATAACTACTATCACGCCTCTCAGTGCATCAGTCAGGAAAACACTGTCTTTCTAACAAAACCTAAACCTATTTCACAACTGAAACCAGATGTGTTTGTGTAGAAGATTGATTTTGGACTTCAACTATTATAAAACCAGAACTTCTGAATACGCTTTCATCGATTTCGATTCTATTATTACCTCGTACTGGGTTTTCAATAGTCATTATTCGCGCGCCTAACAGATTATAGATTTCTATTGACGCGTCAACTGTAATATCAGAGGATTTATGTTCGTACATCTGAACTGATGTCCCTTGGCTTATTATCTGATGAT
>CAZDHV010000269.1:0-4068 GCA_964505335.1 uncultured Saprospiraceae bacterium
TTAAAGTATTTTAATATTCTCTCCCTGTCCTCATTTTCTTGATCAGATTTATGATAAAGCTCAATGAAAACTATTTTTTCCTTAGCTATAAATTCTTCCCCTGTTTGCTCATTATCCCCTTTTCCGGTTTCTGTTGATTGAATATTGTAATAGGCATAAACCAATCTTAATCCAGAATTAACACCTTTCCCTTTAAGAGCCTTGCAGGCTATTTTTTTGACTTTGATGATACATGTTTCAATTCCAAGATTATTTATTCTAAAACTAAAAGGAGGTCTTTCATCTGGCATAACTTCTAAAACTTGTTTTACAGTTTCAAGATCCTCAGGAATAGATCTGTATTTTTTTACAAGTTTCTTTTTATCCTTTCCAAACTCTCTCAATTCTTCAAAATCCATTCTCCGTCATCTTCTTGATAGTTCCTTACTGAAAACGGTGCTTCCCTATAAAACACCAATTCATAGTTTATTTCCTTACCATCTTTTGATGCCATCCAAGGGATATCTTTATGCGAATATTCACTTATTGCCTTAGCACTCCAATCTGAAAACTGATCAATTACTCTATCAATAACTTTCTTTTCAGATGCTTTTAGTTCTGTTAAATCGGCCTTCTTGAGAGGTATGTATCTAGTTTGAGGATAATTATGATAGTCAGTTTTAATTCGTTTGAGTTCACCTTCATCAATCATTGTTTTAATTATCGTATCCAAATTTTTTGGTACTGGACCATAAGGAAGTTTTCGATAAGTTGCTCCCGATAAATGCTCTTCATGCAATTCATAATAATTGAAATCAGAAAAGTATAAAAGCTTGTAAAGTAGGGTTTCTCCTACATTCGGTTTACCAGCACAATTCTCTAGAATGTACAAAAGAATATTTTTGAACTTATTGACTTGTAGTTTGGGAACCGAGATTCTTGTATTTGAGTTTTCTTCTTGAACTTCCGATTGAATAATTGGGTTTAGAACAAACTCTTCACCCATGAAGTCATCGATTGAAAATCCTAATTGGATTGAGAAATTATGCAGCTCAAGTGCTGATAAGCTTCTATTACCTAGTTCTACTTGAGTAAGAGCTGGTCTAGAAATTCCTACTCTTCTAGCTAGATCCTCTTGTGAAAGACCCTTTGTTTTGCGCAAAGAGGCCACTCTTTTACCTATTTCTTGTTGAGTTATTTTAGATCTCATGACGTATTTCTTTGAGTTAAACGTCGCAAAGATACAATATGTTTAATAATCAATCATTTTCATGTTTTAATATCAAACATAATTTATTGCTTACGAATAACTAGTATTCATCTAATTAAACCACCCAATTTGATCTGATTTTAGCCAATCTCTTTTGTGCATCATCCCATATCGATAACTGATCTCTCGTCTGGTTAACGCATGCGGCGTACAAGACGTCCCTCTTCACTCCAAAATACACTAACCTCCTCCGCTAATAAAATAGCTCCTATTTGGCGCTACTCGCTCAAGGAATCCCGTAATTAGATCATCTAAACTATCTCACCTATGAAATGGCTCAAGCGTATAGTCATTCTGATTCTCCTACTACTCCTCGTCGGGCTACTGGTCGGTTGGCTATTTGTCGGTAATCTTGGCCCCGACTACAATGAGTCTCGGTCATTAATTGGATTAGACTCAGATACGGAGGTACTCTATGACAACTACGGCGTGCCACACATTTATGCTAACAACAATGTCGATGCCTATCGTACCTTAGGCTATGTACATGCCAAGGATCGACTGTGGCAGATGGAGCTACTCCGACGCATAGCACCTGGGAAGCTATCAGAGATATTAGGACCTGCGACCGTTGAGACCGATAAGTTCTTTCGTCAGTTACAGATTAGCAAGACTACAAACGCAGCCGTCACCCGCTATCAAGAAACCACAAGTCCTGAATTACAAGCATGCGTAGACGCCTATCTCGCTGGCGTCAACAGCTATGTCGACAGCAATGAGAAGCCAATAGAGTTCACCATACTCGGGATCGACAAGACACATTTTGACGTATATGACATCCATAATATTATGGGCTACATGGCCTTTAGTTTTGCGATGGCCCATAAGACAGAACCCGTGGTTAGTCATATCGCAGATCAATTAGGCTCGGCCTACCTCAATGCGCTTGACATCCATGTGGATACGACCACGACTATGATTGAGTCTCATGTCTCAGAAGCATTAGCCAAGAATATCTCGACTAAAGCACATGAGATACTGGATGGTCTCCCCCACCCAGCGCTGATCGGATCTAACAGTTGGGTGATTTCTGGCGATCGCACTGCTTCTGGCGCTGTGATATTTGCTAATGATCCACATATTGGATTTTCACAACCATCCGTATGGTATGAAGCGCATATCGAGACTCCTGACATCTCCATCTATGGCAATCATCTCGCTGGCTATCCATTCGCCGTTATGGGGCATACGCCTGATTGGTCTGTAGGACTGACCATGTATGAGAATGATGACATGGACTTCTATAAAGAACGAGTCGATACCCAAAATGGGACAAGCTATTACCACGACAGACAGTGGAAACCAATAGAATCCAATAAGAGCACTATCGCTGTAAAAGGGGCAAAGGATATAGAGCTGACCCTACGGAGTACCGTCCATGGCCCCATCATCTCTGATGAGACGGATGGATTTGATTCGACCGAAGTCGTATCCATGTGGTGGACCTACCAGCATAGAGATGTTGATTTGCTCAAGGCTATCTATACCATAAACACAGCAGAAGAGATGAGCGACATACAAGAGGGGGCTTCTCTCATCGCCGCACCAGGACTTAACGTGATGTATGGTGACAAGTCTGGTAATATAGCCTGGTGGGCAGCCGCTCATAGACCGATCCGTCCTGGCCATGTTAACTCCAAGCTTATTCTAAAGGGCACCGGTGAAGATGACATCTTGGGCTACTACGACTTTGAGGAGAACCCGATGGCCATCAATCCGCCGTGGGGATATGTCTATAGTGCCAACAATCAATCGGTACGTATTGGACAAGAGAGTAATCCGGGATACTACTTACCAGAAGATCGAGCAAAACGTGTCGTAGAGCTCTTAGAATCCGATAAACAATGGGATGTCGACAAGGTCAAACAGATGCTCCTAGACCAGACGAATACTAATAGTGCCAGCATAGCTCATCATATCGGATCAGTACTGCAAGCAGCAGGACACTCCGATGAAGGGACTCAGAGCCTGCTCTCATGGGATGGCAATTACGGCGATCATAGCATCGCCCCAATTATCTATGTTAAGATGCAACTGAATCTGCTAAAGGAGATTACGATGGACGAACTCGGTGAAGAGTTGTTCAATATGCTCAAGGTGACACATCTGGCCAAGAGGAGCTACTATAATCTATTCACTGATGAATCTCATCCGTGGTGGGATGACAAGACAACTCAATCGCGAGAATCACAGCAGGACATCATCATCAGAGCATATGAACGCAGCCTATCTGAACTTCAGGGGCAATTAGGTGAGGACTATGGTTCTTGGCGATGGTCTGCAATACATACTCTGGAGCACGGCCACATCTTAGGACAGAGCGACATGCTAAAGCCATATCTTAATGTAGGACCCTATGAGGTGACGAGTTCTAATGAAGTCATCAACAACTTGCTATTTCAGTTGGATGAGGATGGCACCTATGAAGTACATGCTGGGCCATCGTGTCGACGGATAGTCGACTTTGCCGATGTATCGGGCAACAGCTGGAGCATACTACCCACAGGACAGTCAGGGAGAGTCAGAAGCCCCCACTATAAAGATCAGGCAGATATGTATGTGAAGGGAGAGTTTAGGAGAACGTTAATGAGTCGTGACGAAATAGATAAGGTCGTGAGACATAGGTCAGTTTTTAAGGCTAAATGATATTAGTAGAAAGTGACGAGTTAACGAGTAGCGAGTGGATGATAGCAATGAGTTAGTAAGCCCCGAATAGCGAGTGATTATATCCTCGATACTCTCTGACTCACAACTCGTTACCAATGAGCAGACCGCAGTGCGATGGACTGAACGAGATGGTATAGTACATGTGGATGCGC
>CAZDHV010000270.1:0-2508 GCA_964505335.1 uncultured Saprospiraceae bacterium
GCTAGCCTCCTGATAATAACATCCACCCTGCGGTTGTGGAGTTTCCCTTCCCAAGTTTCATTGGAGAATTCGGGATTCTCTTCGCCATGATCATATTGAAAGATGGTTTCTTCATCTATTAGAAGCTCCCTCAGGATGTCTTTGACTGCTTCGCACCTCAGATGAGACAGTTGCTTATTGTAGGCGTAGCTTCCGATGTTATCGGTATGGCCATGAACTTCGATCTGGTAACCGACGAGATCATCAAGGTCATTCATGAAGTCGATCAACTCCACTCGCTGGTCATAATCGATATAGTAACTACCGCCACCAAAGTAAATGCTGATCATCCGATCTTGAGGACCGAGTGCCTGAGCATGAACTGATGAGGTCATGCTTATAGCAATTAGAAATATCGTTGTCAGGCGGACGAGCATAAGATGAAGATAGGTTTTTACAGCTTGTCGTGCTATCTAATAATGACCTTCTTGTCACGGTCAAATGATTCTATTACGGAATAGCAATTTGAAGCTTGCTTTCTGAAAGAGGAAGATCTAAATAGCTCTTTTCTCCACATACAATAGGGATGTAAGTCTTCCCTTCATTAAGAAATCTAAAGTGTGCGGCATCAGCAGTAGCGAGCGCCAAGCGAATCTTATATCCAGCAGGAATGAGAAACGAAGTTGGCAGGAGGTCGAGGTAGATTTGGCCCTGGGATTGATCAGAAGGGCTCTTTTCATCTTTTCGATTATAGCTAGGCTGAGGTACTACATCCCTGTAGAGCTTATTTCGGCTAGCGCCTCCATGTCTGTCATACATGCGGCCTTCGGTCATATACGTGACTTCCCCTGAAGGAGAGACAAGTTCTAAGTATGCGATCAGCGCTGAACTCCCTTGATGATCGCCGAGGTCAAGGCTCAGGATGGGGTGGCCTGTCAGTTCCATATTCTGTTCGAATACAGCTGATTCAAATATGGTTAAACGATGGTCTCTTTCTTTTCGGTCTGGATATAGTGGTGGCTTGGCGCTTGCTGCAGCCAGCGCTTCCCACCTTGTCACGGTACCTGCAGAAGAGCTTGAATCTACCGGCACCTGTATTGTGCCCACTGCTACTTCTTCAGATAGTGCCGAGTTGCTACCCAAATAGAATCTGTTAGGACTTATTGTTTTAGGAGGCCATACATCTGATGTCTGCCACTTGCCGGCGAGTTGCGTAAAGTAGTGGACACGAGATAGGGTATCAAGAGCACCAGTGATATCCATCAGGTGGTAATCAAAAAATCTGAGCACCTCATTGATATGAACAAACCCAGTGCTGCCAGGATCTGCTGGAGAGGCATTCTTGCCACCGCCGTGATCCCAAGGGCCTATAGTCAACCTGCTGTGCTCACTCTTGCTATTTAGAAATCGTCGTATAGCGGCATGTTGATATCCCCCATCATACCATCCGCTGTACGCATAGGTCGGAATCTCGGACCCCGCCAGCATGATATGTGGGCTAATCTCATCGATACTCTTGATTCCTAAGGCATCTATCGGATCATCTCGATACACCAGTTTGCGAGCATGCTCATGGATGTTTACGTTGGACTTGTGATCGGCTAATGCCTGCTTAAATCTCTTCTTTTCTCCCTTGATACGGGCAACTCCTTTGACAGCGGCCTTAATCAGGATATTGGATACTGGTGCTTTATCTTGATCTAAGACTTCGTTGAGATTTTGCCATTCTCTCAGGTAAAACTCATGGTAGATGCCTCCCGGAAAGACCAAATCTTCGTAGAGATCATATGGGCCGAACATCGGCATATGAGCTTTGATGGCAGGATGTCCTGACGCCACGGCCACATCTGCGGTGATAGCCGAAAAAGATATGCCTATGGTCCCGATTTGGCCATCCGACCAAGGCTGTGAAACGATCCAATCACTGATTTCATAGGCATCTTGCCGTTCTCGTGTACCGAACGGTACTTCCCAAGTTCCTGTCGAAGCACCCGATCCACGTATGTCAACGGCCACAACTGCATACCCTCCTTCGACCAATCCCTGTATGTAGGTCCCCGCAGGATTAACGCTAAGCTCATCGACGAACAGTGAAAATGGAAAGTTGATACCTATAGATCTCCAGTATTTAGTCTGGTACAGAATGGTAGGATATTGCTCATGCTCAGAACTCTCGGGGATATAGTAATCTACAGCGAGAGAGACCCCATCTGAAACTGTGATATACTGACTGGTCTTAGTAAATGATCTTTTTACCGATGATGTCTCATAAGCTGGAAAGCTCTTACTCGACTGATCACTTACAGATACTTTGGCCGAGGAGCAACTCAGCAATAGGAGCGTGAGTGCCCCAATAAAATTGATGTGCAACAACTTCACACGTCTAAAACTATAGCATCTGGATATCCGATGTATTGCAATCAGACATAGACTGCATCACTTGTCGGATACACAGCCTTATCTAAAAAGAGTCATTTAGAGTCCTAATACCTCTACACCTTGCTCAAATATGATATCGACAGGTATGCC
>CAZDHV010000270.1:2608-4066 GCA_964505335.1 uncultured Saprospiraceae bacterium
ATCATGTTGGCTTTTCCATGTGCCGATGATGCGCCAAACCTTACGGATCTAAAGATCGAAGTCATAAATGTGACATAGTAATCCATCAAGTCTGCCGTAAGCTCACCACGATCATGAAGCTGCCGGATCATATAGAGGCCTAACATATCTGCTTTGCCTTCTTCGATTGCCGAGGCATGTTCTTTGAGTGCCTTGCGCACGGTGCCCTGACCATCGATGGTGTTTTTGATGCCGAGACCATGAGCGACTTCGTGAAACATCGTATTGGAAAAGAACGCATCAAAGGTGATATGTCCACGCTGGCTGTCGTCTACGAGTTGATCCGCTATCGGGATTAAGATCTTATCGAACTTAGCTTGCATGGCATTCTTCAATTGAAGCCGTCGTGTTCCCTTGGCTAGCTGTACCTCTTCATCATTGGGTAAGTTGATGGCGATGGTTTTACTGCCGGAGTTGCAATCACCAGCATAGTAGATCACATCATAAGCATTGAGTTCCGTATCAGTACCTGGCGATTCTGCCTTATAAGCTGCAGGTACTGGTAGGCCCCGCTGTAGATCGGGTAGAAACGCTGCATACTTAGCTAAGCGCTGACTCCATTCGAGGTCCTTAACGAGTACATAAGCTTCGTGTGCTGCCTTATATCCATAGAGTTGATCCTCATAAGTCTCGATAGGTCCGATGACTACATCGATCTGATTGCTTTTCATATCCAGCCACGCCATGTCGCTGGCTTGGTAGTCGTCAGTCGTGATTGCTGCCGCTCTCAAAGTGAGGTAGTTCTTGAGTCCTTCATCTTCAGCGAGCTCTGCTGCCTCCAGCAATAACCTTGATACTTCAGATACCTCCTTTGCAAATTGCTTATGGTAGGGCACACTGATGAGCTCTCCCTGATCATCTCGTCGGATGTAGGTGTATAGATCTGCCTTGTCTGCCAGAGTGGAGGCTTCAAACTCCTCTTTAGTCATGTCCGTAGGGTAGTAGTTAGCGCCAGCAGGCTTATCAGGTGTGCCCTCGATGAATGCTGAATTGCCATTGAGCCGATCCCATGGTCCATAGTTGATCATCGCAAATGCTTTTTGATCAGCACCATCTATAGAAGTTAAAAAATCCTCCTTTGAACCGTATGCATCATACCAAAAGAGCTCATCCATATAACTCGAAGCCTCGATCAAGATTTTAACCATTTTCTGTTGATTGCCCGATAGTTGTGACAGATCTGTGGTCAGAGCGAATGGGGTGTACTTACTCAGTAATTCCTGCGTAGGAGTCGATGGGGTCTGGCTCCAATCATAGAGCTCAGTCAGTGTAGCAGCATCCACATCGGGTGATTCCTGAGTGGTGGTCGTCTGGCATGAGCTCATCAGCATCACTGAGACAAGTAGTAAGGGCAGATTCTTGTGTAGCATGATCGTTCGTTTTGCTTTCATTCGTTAAGTTACATATTCGCTGCGCTAA
>CAZDHV010000271.1:0-4063 GCA_964505335.1 uncultured Saprospiraceae bacterium
CAGAAACAGAATAAAATCATTCAATAAACTGTCAACCTATTTCAGGACGGCACATAATGACAAGTTACATGTTAGTTCACTCAGTCGTTTTCGGAGCGAGTAATTATCACCATCATTATGGTATGGGTTAGTACGAGTTACCCGTCTTTCCGTTCACATCGCATAAGGCTGTGCTGAATAATTTGAAACTAATCCGATACATCCACACCGTTTCCTCCGTGGGTGCTCCGAATATGCGATGTGAACGGTCTTGTATATGAAGCGTGGCCTGCCGATAGGCGGCTATGATTTCATATACATTGTTAGGCAACGTTTTTCATGCACCTTTACCATAAGCAATAAAGATAAAGGTTAGCGGTTCATCATTTTCATTCCAAAAAACATGGTCATTTTCTGGTGCGATATAGTAAGCTTCGTCAGATTTTATTGAAATAGTATCTCTTCCGATTTTTGCAAAACCATTTCCACCCGTAATAATAAAATATTGAGGAAACGGATTTGTATCACCTATTTCATTTACTCGCTCTCCCTTTTCTATTTGGTACCATGCACTTCTAACACCAATTTCATTCGATTTCTGGTAAAATATTGGAATGGCGTTCCCTCCGTGTACAATACGAGAGTGCTTTAACCCAAGTTTTACCTTATCGTTATTGCTTAAGTTAAAGAATCGCTGGGAAAAAAACAGAAAATCATTCAGGAGATTGTCAGTAATGGGTTTTTCTAATTTTGGCATTAAAGGTATTGAGTCAGATGGAGTTGCCTGTCCCATTGAAGTCAAGGCGGTCATATCCCCATTGTAAATCTTATTATAATGTTCAATAGTTGATTCAAAAGTAAAATTAGAAGAATCGCTTTGTCCTTTACGTAAAGTGAATTTGTTGTTCTTAAATTGAACGTAGTACTTCTCCTCATCCAAATCGGATAATTTAAAGTTTACTTGTGCAGTATAGTTGGAGTCAATTTTTTTTACGAACTTAATGGACCAACCATTTAACATCTCTTTGAAGCTATATTTCCTATCATCTAAGACTTCAAGTAAATTAGTTTTACTGCTTGTTTTTTTGGAATCATTCGAATTTTCAGAACAACCAAATATCAAAAGTGAAAATAGAATTAATATGTTTCTCATTTTTCTTTAGTTTAATGGGCTATAACAAAGTGGCGATATGGAGAGTACACGTCAAACCACTGAATCTAAGATAACGAACTAAAGATTAAGAATTGCGTTTTGAGTTAACCGAAGGAAGATGCAAGACGTGTATTCTGTCATAATCGCTTGTTATCGGTAGGATTTTATTCTCTCCTTTGTCTCAAAGAGCAATTCCGAATCAATGATTGATGTAATAGGCACTATCATATCTTTTTGTTCCGTAATCTCACCAAAAGAAACCTTGTTAGGCTTTTCGAATTGCTCTAATAGTTCCATCATATTGTCACAGTATTCATCAAATTTCGGAGAGAATAGTTCGTAACAGTATTCTTCTATTTCTGAAATTACGTTATGGCAATTTTCAAGTATTGGAAGTAGAGGGAATTCTGTGTTGTATCTGTCAAGCTCAAACTCGAATATTTTTTTCATCACTTTGTTTTCAAGTATTGGCCTCTTCTTAAGTATGAGATGGATTTTTGACTCTACTTTCTTAGCTCGTTCTCGATTATAATCTCCTTGTACATAGACACTTTGCAATGGTAGTTTAGCATGGATTGCATAATCCCTTAATCTTACCAAGAATCTATAGGAGAAATACTTTGTATACCACTCGTTCGTTTTCTTTTCAAATTTCTCCGCTTCAGGAGAATTTTTTCCAAAGAGTTTTGAAATCATTGAATTAAGTATTATGTCATAGATTAATGTCTTGAACGATGCTAAAAAGTTTATAAATCTTCTATTAAGATCTATATACATTTCTTCATGATGAATTGATGGATCTGTTGTTTGTTGACTATCGATAAATGAATCCCAATAAGTTACCCCTTTGTAAATTGACTCAAAGTTCATCTCCAACATCTTGAATCTTCTTTTGAGTCTTATTATATGATAAAACTGATTGTAAGCTTTTCTATAACCAATGAGTTCTTCTTTTGAAATTTCTTTTAGCTCACTATATTCAGTTCCAGGTTCTGAGTCGTAACTATTAATCAAAATGCATTTTCCAACATTACTATTGAAAAATTTGCCATAATCTTCTTGACTCTTTATTATCATTTTGATTCTATCTTACCGATAACTAGCTTATAGAGGGAAGTTTGACCCTAAAAGGTGTGTTTTAACAACAGTATATGGTGTTAAAGCGGAAGTTTCACTTTTCTAAGGTGTGCTTTAATCCATAGGAGCACTACTCCCCCTGCACTCAAAATAATGATCTAAAGTCATAAGATGATAATATGGTCTAAAGAATATGCGGGCTTAATCACAAGGACAATAACCATGACGGCTACCACATGAGGAGTTATCTTGAACTGTCGCATGATCACAGAGCGACTATCATTAATATTCTGATCTACTTTAAACCATTATAACCGATACAGCAAGTCGAACTCACAACACGTCTAACAGCTCAGATATCTTATCGAACTTCATAAAGCGCTCATGCTTGACCTCGCCATCCACTCGCTCATGCTCCCAGGTAGTATGAAAAGGTACATGGATGCCATAACCACCTATCTCCAATACAGGCAGTATGTCTGACTTGAGAGAGTTGCCTATCATCAGGAATTCCTCAGGCGCGATCTTGAGTAAATTGCTGAGCTTTAGGTATTTATCAGGTGTCTTCTCAGAGAAGATCTCGATATGCTCAAAGTAATGCGCCAAACCAGACTTTTCAAACTTCCGCTCTTGATCAAGTAGGTCCCCTTTAGTGGCACCAACTAATCGATACCTGCCAGATAAAGACTGGAGGACCTCCTCTACCCCATCGATCAGGTCGACAGGCTTGTTGAGCATGTCTCTGCCGATTTGTAAGATCTGATTCAGTTGTTCTGAGCTCAGTTGTCCCTCTGATATTTTCAAAGCAGTTTCAGTCATCGACAACATAAAAGCTTTGATGCCGTACCCGTATAAAGGGAGATTACCAATCTCTCGAGCGAACAACTCTTTATGAGCATCATCGAAGGGCATGAATTCCGCCATGAGCTGGCAGAATTTCTCCTCGCCTTCTGTAAAGAATGGCTCGTTTATCCAGAGTGTGTCGTCTGCATCAAAAGCGATGACTTTAATCTGGTCTTTCATTTGTTTCGAGTGTTTTGCTTCTCAGGAGCTTATATCTATAGGCGTCTCTCAGTGCCTCCCAACTGGCGTGTATGATATTGGGATCTGCGCCACATGTCCACCACGTATCGTTACCATCCGTAGACTTGACCATGACTTGTGTGATGGACTCTGTACCTTGATCAGTCTGAAGAATCCTTACTTTATAGTCTAGGAGTCTCACGGTATTGAGCGCAGGAAATTTTTCGCTAAAGGCTATTCTTGCTGCTGCATCGAGCGCACCAACAGGCCCCACTGATTCGGCTATGCTCGCCTGAACAGTATCTTCACCCTTGACTCGGAGTTTGACTACCGCCTCTGAGATGTTCTTGTCCGTGTCACGGACTACTTCTGAGATGATCCGATAGCTGACTAACTCAAATATATCTTCATGGCCCATGACCTCCTTATGGAGTAGGACGTAAAATGAGCCATCGGCATTTTCAAACTCGTGGCCTTCATGTTCAAGTTGCTTAATCTTGCTCAAGAAGGCTCTCATCTTTGGAGACTTTTCAGGTACATTGACCCCCATCGCCTTGGCTTTCATGGCGATACTACTCCCTCCAGACATGTCCGACAGCAAGATGCGCTGCGTATTGCCTACGGTCTCAGGTACGATATGTTCATAGCTGCGAGCAACCTTCCGAGCTGCATTAGCATGAACACCGCCCTTGTGAGCGAATGCACTTAATCCAATGAATGGCTCCTTCTTAGAAGGTCTGCGATTAGCCGCATAATCAAAGGATAATGAGAACGTTCTCAGTTGATCCATATGATCTTGGCAATTGAGTTGATATCCCAACTTAAGATGAA
>CAZDHV010000272.1:0-1197 GCA_964505335.1 uncultured Saprospiraceae bacterium
ACTATAGTCAGTAAGTTCTGTAACGACGATAGTCTGAGTTGTCTCTCCTGTTGACCACAATATAGATGTGATCGGATTACTTGCTTGTACTTGTAAAATGATTTCGCCATCACTACAGAAATTCGGAGTACTCATGTTTATCATAGCAGTCGGAAACATAGACTGATTGACAAAACCTGTATCGCATAAGATGAAGCATTCTTCAATGCCTACTTCTACAGTCAAGATGAACATCCCTGTTTCCATTACTGTACGAATGCTGTCTGTCACTCCATCATCCCATAAGTAGGAAGTGGCTCCTCTCACAGTACCATCAAAGGTAAAGATGACCGGATCCTGCGGGCAGAAATTAGTATCCTGTAGTGTCAGGAGCGGAGGATTGAATTCATCAAATGACAATGCTAACACATCAATACTATCCATCTCTAATTGCTCGGTGCCAACCCACATCAAGGTATCTACAGATACATTTATACTATCCAAGCTCAGATTAAACCCTATATCATCACATCCTGTGGCTCCATCAGGATCAAGTTTAGTTAATGAAGGAATTAAAGTCATACCATCGAGTCGTTCAGTAGAAGTCAGAAAGCTAACTGCAAACATCGAATCTGCAATCAAACCAGACTGAGTAATATTCATATCAGTACTTTCTTTGCCCAAGGTGGTATACAAAAATGTGCTATCAAGCGACATTCTTACAATCTGCGGTAAAATGGTAGCATCAGTATTGTTTAGCATACGCATAGAGATTGCGAATGTAGAATCTATGAGTGGTACTATATTATTTGGAAACATTTCGAAGGCCGTATTCTGATTTTGAAGCTGGAAGCCCTGTATTAGTTCACCGCTCTGATCTACGTTGATGAGTATGCCACTTGTAGTACCTCCGGCTATAGACCCTAGAACTAAGAGCGTACTATCGGCCATTTCTACAACACTCAATGCAGATTGATTAATACCTGATCCGATATCTCCTGTATAACTTCTACTCCATATAACATTCCCAAGCGTATCCATCTTAGTGAGATACAGCTGATGTCCTTCATCACGATTGTTTCCGGTAATCAATATTGTTGAATCCACAAGGAAGGTGGCATCACGTATCACACTAGACAAGACATTGCCGCTGGTATCACTCACTTCCCATGATTGCCCCCATATAAGGTCACCATCTGATCCAATATTAACGGTGAG
>CAZDHV010000272.1:1297-4052 GCA_964505335.1 uncultured Saprospiraceae bacterium
CTAGTCAGGTTTATTGACTGATTGTCTCCATCTTCATTGATCTGAACGCCTAACATCAAAAATCCAGTACCTGCTTGATGAAGGCTAGTTGAAAGAACATCAGTATTGGTCGTAGTATATAACCTTTCAAAAAGATCCTGACCATTGAGGTCTATATTATTAAGGATCAATAGAGTTGTCAGAAGGAGGTAAGTGATTTTTTTCATAAAAACTTAAATGTTCTGTTGAAGTCAGGGCTATGAGTTAATACACCATAAATTTAGCGCATTTAGACTATTCAGCAGCCCTCACTTTCAAATGTAGTCATATCAATAACGCAGCTTACCACATATTCGGTTGACGAGTACTGACTTTTTCTTTCAACATCGGGTCTTTTTGCCGCAAACAACGCCCGAATTACTAATAAAACAATGTTGTGGCCAGCGCTACTGAAATAAGATACCAAGATATTATATATGTTTTGTGAAACTATTTATGTTCATCCTTTCATTAAGTATACGTTTGTCAATATTCACTAACACGTTAAAATAAATCATGGGACTTTTTTCATTTATTAAGAATGCCGGTAAGAAGGTTTTTTCTCGAGAGGCGGCTGCGCCAGCACTGACTGCAGAACAAGAAAAAATAAAAGCTTTAGAGGGTACTGTCTCGCAACTAGGAATACCTGTTAGCGAGCTTAAGATCGAATTGGCTGAGCAAGTAATTGTATCTGGAGCCACTGGAACCAATGCAGACAGAGAAAAACTGATTCTGGCACTGGGAAATGTAGACGGAATAGGTGCAGTTGCGGACAATATCAATGTGCTAAACCCAGAACCTGAGTCTATATTTCACGAAGTTAAAGGCGGTGATTCACTGTCTAAGATCGCGAAAGAGGTCTATGGAGACCCTATGAAGTACAATGCCATATTTGAGGCTAATAAACCAATGTTGAGCCATCCAGATAAGATATATCCAGGACAGATCCTAAGAATACCGCCTTTGGCGTAATCAATCTTAGATCAGAGTAAGTAATACTAAAGAGTGAGCTAACCTAGCTCACTCTTTTTTTTGTCGAATAGTATCCTAGCTTAGTCGATAGTACTGAACCCAGCAAAATGGATTAGGAGTTGTGTAATAAAACCACAATCCTATGAGTTTGCTACGTGTCTTGTTATCAATATTCTTTCCACCCTTGGCAGTGATAGATAAGGGCTGCGGCTCTTTTTTACTGGTGTGCATACTAACCCTGTGTGGATGGGTGCCAGGAGTTATTGCGGCCCTAATTATTCTTAAGGATTGTGAATGATTATGTAGAATCAATCAAAGTAAGAAAGTCCACTTATTCAATAGAAACTTAAGATCTGCGAATCTCGTTTTTATAGGAGTACTTATAACTATGGCAACTAAAGCAAAGAAAAAGAACAAGGAAGAAATTCTAGATATCTATATGGAGTATGTTCTGTCGCAGGGGATCGATGTATCTGTTGAAGATCTTTGTGCTGATACAAATCTTGATAAGTACAATTTCTATGACTACTTTGATTCAATACCTCATATAGAGCGTAGTGTTTGGGAGAGCTTGTTGCAAGCATCAATTCAGACAGTAACTCAAGATGAGCTGTTTGACACGCTTCCCAAGCGGGATCAGCTTCTCTCCTTATATTATACTTTCTTTGAGAATTGTGAACTCAATAGTGATTTTCTAACGCTTAGCATAGATAATCATGGAAGATGGGGTATGGTGAAGGTGCTCGCTCCGATGAAGGAGGTATATCTAGAATTTATTAATCATCTCGACATCATAGGATCCTGTGGTGTGGGCACGATAGATGACACCATCAATAAAATTTCAGATAAGATTAGCGGCGAAGGGTTCTATGGCCAATTGCTGTTTTTGATTGACTTTTGGCACAACGATGATTCTCAAGATAAGGAGAAGACAGATGTTGCGATCGAAAAAGCAGTCAAAGCGACCATGGATCTGTTAGATGTTACACCGCTCAAGAGTGTGTTCGATTTTGGCAAGTTTATCTTTCAAGAGCGATTTACTAAAAAAGCCTAGGATGAAGACTATCGATAAGATACCTACCAGCAAGTTAAGCCGTGCTGGTAAGTTGCTCAAGACAGGCTTAAAAGTTGGTAAAAACTATGCGGGTTACTATGGTTCTAAAATATTAGGAGATGCAGATAAGGAGTCACTCGATCAGAAGAATGCCGCTGATATCATGGATAGCCTGCAACAACTCAAGGGAGGCGGTCTCAAAGTAGCGCAGATGTTATCCATGGAGAAGAGCCTATTGCCAAAGGCATATCTGGATCAATTTAGTTTAGCACAGTTCTCCGTGCCACCACTCTCAGCACCGCTGGTAAAAAAGACGTTTAGAAAGTATCTCGGCAAAAATCCAGAGGACCTATTTGATTCATTCAACTATCAAGCTTCATTTGCTGCGAGTATTGGCCAAGTACATGAAGCTATGCTTGATGGCAAGAGGCTGGCAGTAAAGATTCAATATCCTGGTGTTGCGGAGTCCATCAAATCTGACCTTGCCATGCTTAAGCCTATGGCAAGTAGATTGTTAGGTCTCAACATGGCTGATGCGGACAAGTATTTCGGAGAAGTTCAGAATAAACTCGTTGAAGAGACTAATTATACCCTAGAGCTTAAGAATAGCCAGGAGCTTACCGAAGCATGCAGGCATCTCGAGGGTTATGACTTCCCGAGTTATCATCCAAAATTCTCATCAGCTCGAATTATTACTATGGATTGGATGGA
>CAZDHV010000273.1:0-4047 GCA_964505335.1 uncultured Saprospiraceae bacterium
TATTCGGATCACTGGTACCCTATAATGAGGTGTGGAGACTCGGTGCTAACGAAGCAACAGAACTGGTTCTATATCAGAAGACTCTTGTACAAGGTAAGTCCATCGAGCCAGGTCGATATATACTATATGCCGAAGTAGGCGAAAACAGCTGGAACCTGATATTTAGCAAGGACCTGCCCTCATGGGGTGCATATAATAGAGATGTAAGTCAAGATGTAGCAACTGTCATGATTCCTGTGCATCAGGAATCTGAATCCATAGAACATCTGACGATCATATTTGAAGAACAGGCGAATGATTCTATAGATATGGTTATCGCCTGGGATCAGACTCGAGCGGTGGTCAATATGATATTCAATCCATAATGATTTATCTGGGCAATATGAGATTTAAATTCTTCTACCCTGTTTTGTTACTCGGACTGATGACTTTGTGTTCTTGCAAGTCGAGCAAAAGTAACATAGACAATAATGAAGTATTCGCTGTTGTCTCTGATCAATATATTGACATGGAGTTGACCTATGTCGGGGCGACCTTTGATTATCATATTATGGAGTGCTACATCGTCAACAAATATGACAGGGATATCACCTTGGATAGATTCAACTTTGAGTTAATCAATGAAAAGAGAAATGTTGGAGAGCGCCCATATTCTCCTGATGAGGCCATAGCTCTACTAGACACACAACAAGACCGCCTTAAGAAACAGAAGAGAGCTAGTCTTGTAACTGGAATCCTAACGACGGGCTTCAATGTGGCAGCTAATGCTGCGCTGGGTGGATCTGCTGTCAACAGCGTAGCGTATGGCATAGAGTCGGCTATCTATATCGCTGATGATAGTAGATTCTACAATCGCAACATCAAGTCTCTAGAGGATGAAATGATTTACATCAACGACTATGTGCTCGAGACGATGATCATTCCAGCAGGAGGCAAGGTTACTGCTGACGTTATCTTTCCTATACACAAGATGCGTGGAGACGTGCAGATTTTATTCGTTGGGCCAGACAATGATTACATGTTTGAGTTTAATGCGTCGGATTTTGCGAGCAGGTAGCGTATGATATTTTCATTTAACATAACAGAGACCACATCAGTATCCTACTGCGCTTTACAATGCCTGATATTTTCAAGTCAATCTCTGAAACCTCCTAACTGGCTAATTCATACTTCATCTACAGAAAAGACTATCAAAAGATTACAAATTATATATTTTACTAATATTTATTATAAAAAACGACCGTTTCCAAAAATATTATTTACTAACTTTCCAAAATGGTCCTGCATCAACATAATTTCAAATCCACAATTGCAATACTATTCTGTTTTGTTTCATTTGTAAATTTGATTGCTCAAACACCACCATCAAATGACTTATGTAGCAACGCAATTCTTATTGAATGTGGGCAGGAAATTGAGGGTACAACGGTAAATGCTACATCGAGAGATATTTTTAATGGATGTAGTTTCGAAGGTCGCGGTGATCTATGGTATCAATTTGAGGGAACAGGACAATTCTTAGTGTTTGATATTGACCCCAACCCATTCAACAACATATTACAAATAGACATTTTTGAGGAGGGATGCGACGAAAATGCAAGCTGTATTACTTCTTTCAGAGCATTTCGTGATGCACCGGTTGGAAGCCGCAGTTTTCTAACAAAGATTGGTGTAATCTATAACATAAGAGTCGAGGACATCTTCAGTTTACCTTTTTTCAATCTTTCAATTAAATGTTTCAATCAAGCTTTGAATAATGAATGCTCCGGTGCAAGTGTTTTAATGTGCAATGATTTAATTCAACCTGATTTTAACTTAACAACACCTAGCCAAGTTTCTGATGATTGTGAGACTGGCAACGATCTTTGGTACACTGTACGTGGGACTAATGAGTTTATTACATTAAGTCTAGAACCAAGCTCGAGAGATGCTCTTGACGTTGAATTATATAATTCAGATTGCATCAATGATGACATGCCATGTCTTCAGCATTTAAGGTTGTCAGCATTAAATTCGACTTCATTCTTTTTAGAAGATAACACGGAATTCCTTCTAAGAATTATAGGGTCATTCAATGATGATTCTGTTATAATGACCTCATGCAACCCCATAGAGAAAAATGACGAGTGCCCTAACCGCTCTATGATCAACTGTGGTGATAGAATCACCGGATCAACAAGGTTCTCTTTTAACGATAATACCTTTATGAACTGTGTGCGTGATAGAAACAGTTCAGATGTATGGTTTGAAATAATAGGCGATGATCAGAGGTATGAATTCATTTCTATAGATAGGCCAGTACAAGCCCAGATCTACATAGGATCCGATTGTGAGTCTTTGGATATACAGTGCCCTGTGGAATTGGATATCACTTCTGGCTCAAGAACATCTAATAACTCTTTCTCGGCTAGAGCAGGACTGACATACTTGATTCGTATAGTATCAGACAATTCCAATGAGCAAGGTAGAATGTTTGAATTTGATGTGTTTTGTACTGATGATGTTTTTAACGACAATTGTATCGAAGCTCAAATCGTTGAGTGCAATGATCAAGTAAATGGATCATTTGAATTTGCGACGGCAAGCAATGTTAGTTGTGATTTCGAATCTGGAAGGTTTGGGGTAGCGGGGCTTTGGTACGGTTTTAATTCGACGAAAGATGCAATATACGATATACAATATATTTCTCGTGCTACTGAAAAAACCATATTCGTTTACCAAGATTTTTGCCCAAGCTCCAATTGCTTCGGTACATTTGAAGACCTTGGTTCAGATACATTATTGGAGAGCATTTCCCTTCCTGTCGGAAACTATTTTTTCTACATCTCCAGTGAAAATAGATCTAACAATGATCAGGATTTCACATTTGAAGTATCGTGTGCGCAAGAAGAGATTCCACCGATCCCTACCCTTACTGAATGGGGACTATTTATGCTCTTTCTTATGTTCAATATTTTAGTTTTAGTTAGGCTACAAGGAGATACAGAGTTTCGGATAAATTAGATCTAATGGATAATCTTGCCAACATAATTGAGAATCATAAAATTGAATATAGCTATTTGCGTAATGCAAGAGAAGACAACGAAACCGCTATTTATGTCTTTCTTTAGGCTCTAATTCCTCTATACGGACATAGATTAGAATTCGATTCTACAGAATTTTTCACAAGAGCTCCTATTATAGACAATATCATTACGGAGTCGAATAACAATCTCTTTCCTTTTTATAAAATTGTTTCTTTCGCTTAATGACCAGACTATTGCTCCAGAGCAAGGCAGTACCTGTAGGAACCGATGTGGCCATGGATATAATCTTTCCTATACACAAGATGCGTGGAGACGTGCAGATCTTATTCGTTGGGCCAGACAATGATTACATGTTTGAGTTTAATGCGTCGCATTTTGCGAGCAGGTAGCGCATGAACAAGACGAGAAGCGCAATTGATATTAGACTCCGATCTATGTGATCTCCCATTATCATATCTTAGCACTCTAACCAAACTCTCCAGCATAGATTGAGTGCTCCACTAGCTGAACGCATGCGGCCAACCGAACTGAACGAATACATCGGTCAGGATCACCTCATCGGGGAGCAAGGCATACTCAGAAAATCTCTTGATCATGGACGCATTGCATCTATGATATTATGGGGACCACCAGGTGTGGGTAAAACAACTCTGGCGAATCTCCTTGCGAAACAACAGGAGCGCCCGTTCTATTCACTGAGTGCTATCAACAGCGGCGTTAAAGATGTCAGAGAGACCATTAAGAAAGCTGAGAACAGTGGGTTCTTTGGGCAAGGTTCGGCAGTGGTCTTTATAGATGAAATACACAGATTCAGTAAAAGCCAGCAGGACTCCTTATTAGGAGCAGTTGAACGAGGGATTATAACACTGATTGGCGCCACTACAGAAAATCCTTCTTTTGAGGTAATCTCCGCTCTACTATCGAGATGTCAAGTGTATGTATTGGAGGCATTGGGCGTCGATGACCTAAAAGCCATAATTGCTCGTGCACTAAAAGAAGATACCACGCTGTCAAAGATGGA
>CAZDHV010000274.1:0-1523 GCA_964505335.1 uncultured Saprospiraceae bacterium
TCAGCGATGAAAGGTGATAAAGAAAAATGTATCAATGCAGGTGCTAATCAATATCTCACTAAACCTATTCGGAAGGCACAACTTTTGGCATCGCTCGCTAAAGCTGAAGAAACCCAAAAGGAAGAATCTCTAGAGATTACACCTTAATGAATATCTTCTTCCTGTAGAGAATATAAGTCGGAATAAAAATTACTCCCACATAGATTAGTGCATATAATAGTGAGGCCAACTTAGGCGCCACTCCAATTGCAGTAACAGAATCCATCCATAACTGATTGAGCGCAATACCTGTTAATATATCACTGTAGAATATGACTGTTAGCATACCCGCCATGACATATGCAGCAATGGAATTAGCACCAAATACTCTACCCACAGTTGTCCATCGAGTATATCCTTTGAGATCAACAATATACATGAATGTCCCAAGGGTGAGCGTCGACATGCCAGCCATCACCATTACATAAGAACTTGTCCAAATATTTTTATTCAAGGGGAAGTACCATTTCCAGATGCCACCGATAACCAGCATAATAAAACCTGCCAAGAGCAGATGGGTCAGCTTCTCATAAGAGTCTCGGATCGTTAATATCATCTTTCCGATTAGCATGCCGATGATGCCTGTCCCTATAGACGGTAGTGTACTTAACAGACCCTCAGGATCCCAGGTCTCTTGCCACAATCTGCCAGGCAACAATAGATTATCCAGATAATGAGCCCAATTTTTCTCAGGTACACTGAGATCAGGCGCTCCTATGCCAGGTACTGGCACATAGGCCATAACGATCCAATACCCTATCAAGATACCTATGGCCAGCTTAAGTTGAGTGCGCCAATCGGTATACAGATATAACAGTGCACATGGCAGAAACACTAAAGCAATCCGCTGCAGCACTCCAGCGTAGCGAATCCCTCCAAAATCAAACTTCGGCCACAACCAAAGGAATAGGCCGAGTACAAATATTTTCAGAGACCTGATGAGAATTTTACGGACCAATGGGGCTTTCTCGCTACCATCATCTAACCTCTTCTGATAGGCCAAAGAAATAGATACGCCAACTATGAATAGGAAAAATGGAAAGACGTAGTCTGTTGGCGTAATGCCATTCCAGGCTTCATGCAAGAGAGGGCCATATACATATGACCAGGAACCAGGATCGTTAACGATGATCATGCCAGCGATGGTAAATCCACGCATAGCATCAAGTGAAATCAGGCGGTTAGACAGCATATTATTGGCCATAGCACAGTAGTGTATGGCTACTAATATAATTAATAGATACCAGTCCGATTATAGATGGACTCAGTACCGTATCTCCCAATATGGATAGCGCTCACCCTCAATACTCTCTGCGAAGAATTTTTTAATCAGCTCATCATATTCTATGAGCCCAAGTTTCTTACCCTTAATCTTCTTTGGGATAGGATGTTCTACAACCGCCAGATCTACGGACGATGCTTCGATAATAGCTGTTCCATCATTGATGTCCAGCATGAGGATCATTCCAGGTAGGCCAGTATAA
>CAZDHV010000274.1:1623-2700 GCA_964505335.1 uncultured Saprospiraceae bacterium
CTTCAATTTCTCGGATTTCATTTTTAATCTTCTACCTAGTACGTGGCTTCTCGTCTTCCAGTAAATAGAGGCGTCCGCCCATCACGAACTGTTTCATCTGCTCGGATTTCTTGAGATCATCGATTATTAAAAACTCATCTGACGCCATGAGTAACTATAGTTTCAGAGAAAACACAGTTGATAACTAAAGAAAATGGATTAATAGTAGAACAGACACCTATTAGATTTTAATGAATTGATAATTACATAACTCTAATGTTAAGATGATTAACAAGCTATCTTTGGCGTGAGGCGTGATCTATAATCTATGAAGGCGATACAACCTAAGAAGGAACAACCAAAATATAGCTGGAAGGACAACATTCAGGCGCTGCGCTATCTACCTCGTTTTTTCGCTCTCATCTTTCAGACTAGCCCAAGATTATTTATCCTAAATATCATCTGCAGATTAATCAAAGCCGTGGTCCCAATTGTAATGCTATGGGTTGGCAAACTCATCATCGATGAGATTATCGCACAACAGGGAGTTCAGGGTGATGACCTTAATCAGCTATGGTTATACATAGGCATAGAGTTAGGCTTGGCCATATTAAGTAATCTGATCGGCAGGACCATAGATCTCACTGATGGACTCATGGGTGATCTATACAGTAACAAATCAAGTGTTGATCTCATTGCTAAATCTGCTCAGATCGCCTTGAGTCAACTGGAGGATGCTGATTTCTATGATAAACTGGAGCGGGCACGCCGTCAGACCACGAGCCGAGTTACGCTGATGTCCAATGCCCTCAGCCAAGCTCAAGATCTTATCACTGTTATCTCCTTAGTTGCTGGACTTGTGGTCATCTATCCCCTATTAATCCTCATATTGTTCGTAGCGATTATTCCTTCGTTCATCAATGAGATCAAGTTTAGCAGCGCTAGCTATTCTCTCACTCGCAGTTGGACAACTGAACGGCGTGAGTTAGACTATCTAAGGTATATAGGCGCAAGTGATGTAACCGCTAAGGAGGTGAAGCTCTTCAGTCTCTCTGATTTCTTAAAAGAACGTTTTTCTGTATTGGCTGACAGATACTT
>CAZDHV010000274.1:2800-4037 GCA_964505335.1 uncultured Saprospiraceae bacterium
GAGAAACTGGCACTTGTAGGAGAAAATGGTGCTGGAAAAACCACGCTCGTCAAGCTGCTCTTAAGAATGTATAAGCCCACCGCCGGTCGCATACTCCTAGACGGTATGGATATATGGACGATTACTGTTGAAGAATATCAGACACTATTCGGAGTTATCTTCCAGGATTTCGTGAAGTTCTATTTCACGGCAGGAGAGAACATAGCCATCGGCAAGATCGATAAGATCAGCGACCAAGAAAGAATCGAACATGCCGCAGAGCGCAGTCTTGCAGATCAAGTAGTCGAAACATTACCAAAGCGATATGAACAACCATTGGGTAAGCGATTTCATGATGGCAAGGAGCTGTCTGGTGGACAATGGCAGAAGGTCGCACTCGCTCGAGCCTATATGAAAAATGCACAGGTCATCGTCCTTGATGAGCCAACAAGTGCACTCGACGCTCGTGCAGAATTTGAGGCCTTTGAACGATTCACAGAACTAACTGCTCATAAAACAGCAGTACTGATCTCACACCGGTTCAGCACAGTACGCATGGCAGATCGCATATTAGTTCTTAAGAATGGACAAATCTTGGAGATCGGCAGCCACACCGAATTATTAGACAATGGAGCACTTTATTCCGAACTTTTCAACTATCAGGCCCAAGGATATAGATAATTAATTCTGAATACTCGTTGTAATTGCAAATATTTAGTATATTAAGAACACTATTGCTTATTTAATATATTGACCATGACGAATGATAAAGAATTTGTTACTGATTACATGACGACTAAGTTAATCACGTTTCAACCAAAAATGGATATCCGAGAAGCCACTCAAACACTCCTTTATAACAAAATATCTGGTGCTCCTGTCGTCGACACTCGAGGTAAACTTGTTGGCATGTTATCTGAAAAAGATTGTATTAACCTACTACTCGATGGACAGTATAACCAACGTCCTGCAGGTACTGGTACTGTTGCAGACTACATGTCTAAGAAAATAAAAACACTAGCTCATGATACTTCAATCATGGACGCAGCCTATCAATTCGCTAATTCTCCCTATCGACGATTTCCAGTGCTGAATCATGGAAAACTCGTAGGGCAGATAAGCAGAAGAGATGTTCTTAAAGCTATTGTTAAGCGTAGGCCAAACATTACGCTTGTACCATCCAGCTGGAAACCACGTGTGCCAGCCTTTTAGTTGTTAATCATTTGAACTGCGTCAAGACATCAGCGGAGCGAGAAGA
>CAZDHV010000275.1:0-4021 GCA_964505335.1 uncultured Saprospiraceae bacterium
GCCGAAATAAGACAAAGATTCTGTCGAGGCGGCTGTATTATTGAGATCGGTGGCTAAGCGTTCAATATTATAATCGCCGAAATAGAATTGATAATAAGGTCGGAGCAGTAAAGATACTCGACTGCTCTCTTGGATGGTTAGGTTTAGATGAAATCTCAGCCCCCATTTAGACTCATCTATGAGTGGAATATTATTATTACCCCGAACACGCCCTGCAGAAAAATTAGTCCGTGTGATGGCAGCGCCAAATCCAAGTGGCCTGAAATATTGATCTAAAGCGAATGACCAGGTTCTCAAGTCATAATCATATTCTCTAGTAGTAAAGACCTCTGAATTTGGATTTAGGGCCAATGCTTCTCGGTCACCAGCCAAGCTTTCCCATCCTAACTCGACACCAAAGGTTCCTACCCTATACCTAATGCCTAACTGAATGCCGTGCATAAAATGTAAATCACCAAATCCATCTAGAACCTCACCATCATCGGAGATATAAGCATTCTGGACAGCGTTGATTCCACTAAATGATCCATAGATGGGATTGTAGGCAATCTTCAAATTAAACTGAGCACGAGCTATTGAGCTCGCCATGAAGATCAAGAGTAGAGTAAACAATACTTTTATCCCTCGCATATAAGTCCAAATATAGTCTGAGGCATAACAAAAGTGCATATGATATTGGTATTTTCGCTAAATGAGTCCTCAGGATTTACTCTATGAAATAGCATTGACCAGAGTTCCAAATATCGGAGTTCGTTTAGCCAAGATTTTGATCGCCAACTGCCGTGGGGCGCAAGCAGTATTTGAGGAGTCCAAAAAGAACCTGTTGAAGATCAATGGCATTGGACAGCGTCATGCAGATAGTATCATCCTGTCAGATCCGCTTCATGAAGCAGAAGCCAATGTCAAGTTCTTAGTAGATCATGAATGTCGGATTTCTTATTACCTGAATGACTCGACCTATCCTCAGCGTCTCCTACAGTATGATGATGCCCCAATACTACTCTACCATCGTGGCACAAGTGATCTCAATGAAATTAGAACTGTAGGTATAGTAGGAACACGTAAACCCAATAACTATGGAAAATCCCAAGCCGAACAGCTCGTGGAAGAATTAAAACATCTCAACGTTCAGATCATAAGCGGTTTGGCCTACGGCATTGATAGTATAGCACATCAATCCTCGATAACTCATCACATCGATAACATTGCTGTCATGGGTACAGGACTTGACAAGATCTATCCCGCTCAGAATAGGAAACTCGCTCAGCAACTCCAGCAAAATGGAAGTCTACTTACTGAATTTCCAATTAATACGGTTCCAGATCGAGAGAACTTTCCACTCCGCAATAGAATCATAGCTGGCGCCTCCGATGCTGTCATAGTCATTCAATCCGCCTCAAAGGGTGGATCACTGATTACTGCAGAATATGCCAACAGTTATCACAAGGATGTGTTTGCCCTGCCAGGAAGAGTTTCTGATGAGATGTCTGCTGGTTGTAACAAACTTATCAAAACGAACAAGGCACACCTTATCGAGTCGGCTCAAGATATTGCATACATCATGCGTTGGGATGACGAAACTCCCAAGCCTAACAAGCAGATAAAACTATTTGAGGAGCTATCAGACATAGAGCGATCCATTGTAGACTACCTCAGAAATCAGGAAGAAATCACAATAGATCAGATACATCATCATACTCAACTGAAGCCCTCAGAACTGGCTAGCAATTTGCTCAATCTGGAATTCAAAGGTGTCATCAGGTCTCTTCCTGGCAAGAAATACGCCATCTATTAACAATCTTATAAAGCGTCCTTAACCTGTTGAATCAATAATTCACTTAAAAACAAGTTACTTTGCCACATATTTTCCTAACATGAATTTCAAGACTTCAGTATACCTTATTCTAATTAGCATCGTCTGCTCCAATATGCTCTACAGTCAAAGCAAGCCGAAGCTTGTTGTGGGGATTACAGTGGACCAGATGAAACAAGAGTACCTCTACAGATTTTGGGATCGTTATGGCGATGACGGTTTCAAAAAAATCATCAATGAGGGACACATGTTCGTTGACGCTCATTACAGCTATAGACCAACATATACGGCGCCTGGTCATGCCAGCATATATACAGGTACCACTCCTGCTGTACATGGTATAGTTGGCAATGACTGGTACGATAAAGAGATTGAAAAAAGGGTTTATTGTGTAGAGGACGATAGCGTCACTACTGTGGGATCTGAGAGCGCTGCAGGTAAGATGTCTCCACATCGCATGATTAGTTCCACGATTTCGGATGAGATCAAGCTTTCTACTGGAATGAATGGCAAAGCCATTGGTATATCGATCAAGGATCGAGGCGCTATTTTGCCGGCAGGACACTCGGCAGATGCGGCATACTGGTATGATGCATCATTTGGTGGATGGGTCACGAGTAGCTACTATATGGATGAGCTTCCGATGTGGTTACAAACTCATAACCAACAGGGCCTTGCCGATACCTATCTTAAGCAAGATTGGGAAACCCTCTATCCTATTGAAACTTATACTAAGAGCCTGCCCGATAATAATCCTTTTGAGCAAGTATTCAGATCCGAAGACACACCTACATTTCCCCATGAACTGTCTAAGATTTTTGAAAAAATTGGATATGGCGTACTCCCTAGGACGCCATTTGGCAATTCATTCGTCCAAAAAATGGCACAGACGACTATCATTGCTGAAAATTTAGGTGGCGATGAGCATACTGACATACTAGCCGTGAGCTTCTCTTCAACAGATTATGTTGGCCATCAATTCGGTCCACGCTCTATTGAGCTTGAGGACACCTATTTGCGCTTAGACCAGGAAATTGCTGAGCTTGTAGCGTTTTTAGATAGCAGAATTGGAAATGATAATTATGTGTTGTTCTTAACTGCAGATCACGGTGCTGCCGAAACACCCTTATACCTTCAAAATTTCAACATACCTGCAGGTTATTTCAACATAGAGAAATATAAAAATGGCATAAAGAATCATTTAGATTCCCTCTATGGAGAGGGTCCTTGGTTCAAAAACCTCAGCAATGATCAAATATTTTTGAATCATGAGTACCTCGCAGATAAAGGAGCCTCAGAACATGAAATCACTCAAGCGCTCATTAATTATTCCATGCGCTTTGAGGGCATCAGCAATGTCATCACACACCAAGACTTACTCAATGGATCGCATGAGCACCTCCCCTCTCTACATCTAGCTCAACGAGGATATAATCAGAGACGATCGGGAGACATCTTCATTATTATGGAACCTGGATGGATGACTTACATCCGACAAGGAACCACACATGGAAGCTCATATTCTTACGATACTCACGTACCTATGCTGTGGTATGGTGGGTCGATAAAAGCAGGTAAAACCTACAGGCGTGCCAATATTATTGACATAGCTCCTACTCTCAGTGCAATGCTCCGTGTAACCCTACCTAATGGTACTGCTGGTCGTATTTTAGCTGAAGTAATCAAATAGCCGATTCCCCTGAGTCTAAATATTAAGATACCGATAGCACATCAACTCAAGGGGTATTCCTCAACTTCTCTTAGGCGTGACCTTAATGCAGGTCTTCTTGTGGCTATTGTGCTCATCCCGCAGGCAATGGCTTATGCGCAATTGGCCGGATTTGAGCCGATTTATGGCTTATATGCTTCTATTGTTCCGCTGATTATCTATGCACTATTAGGGACTTCCAGACAGCTTTCCGTAGGACCCGTTGCCATTACCTCTATTCTAATCTTAAGTGGCTTAGGGGCAGTCATCGAGCCATTTACAAGTGAATACATGTATTGTGCTATAGCCGTTGGAATTTGTGCCGGAATCATACAGATGCTCATGGGCGTCTTTCGCCTAGGCTTTATCACTCACTTTCTGTCTTACCCCGTGATCTTAGGGTTTACAACTGCAGCCGCATTTATCATAGCTCTATCACAGTTGGCCGATGCTACCGGATTAGACCTGTCTAGTATCAATCATAGACTGATGAAAGTTGT
>CAZDHV010000276.1:0-3968 GCA_964505335.1 uncultured Saprospiraceae bacterium
AATATGAATGGACCATTGGTATTTAAGTGGGCTGTACAAAAATTTCCTGCTGCCATCCAGGAAGCACTCGATGATACCGGGTACACACCAGAGGATGTGGATATGCTAATCCCTCATCAGGCTAATCTGAGGATTAGTCAGTTTGTCCAGAGATTGATGCAGCTCGATGACTCGAAGGTGTTCAACAATATCCAAAAGTATGGGAATACTACTGCTGCGTCGATTCCGATAGCCTTGTGTGAGGCTCGAGATCTGGGAAAAATTAAAGATGGAGATCTGGTATGCTTAGCGGCTTTCGGTAGTGGATTTACCTGGGGCAGCGCCCTTATACGCTGGTAATTATCTGTCTTCATTCAACACTTCACCGCAGTACTTACAGTGAATAGCATCTTCGTCATGACCTTCTTTAGAGCATGACGGGCAGTGCTCAGTTGATAGATCACTTTCTTGTATCAGATTATCTTTTTTTGTTAGTTCTGAAGTGACTATACCGGTGGGTACGGCGATGATAGCATATCCTACAATCATGAGTATAGCGGAAAGAAACTGTCCCAATGTTGTTACTGGCGTAATATCTCCAAACCCAACCGTCGTGATAGTAACAATTGACCAATAAATACTTCTTGGGATACTGTCAAATTTACTGTTACTGCCCCCTTCAACTAAGTACATTAACGATCCAAAAATACAGACGACCATCATGACGGCAAATAAGAAAACCAAAATCTTAGTGGTTGAATTTTTTAGAGCTCTGACAATGACAAATCCTTGATTCATCGCTCGAGCCATCTTGAATATTCTAAAAATTCTGAATAATCGGAGGGCTCTTACCACCAACAAAGCTTGTGATCCGGTGTAGATAACACTGAGATAAGTAGGTACAATGGACACAAGATCTACTATGCCATAGAAGCTCGTGATATACTTCCATGGATTCTTGACAGAATAGATCCTAAGCGCATACTCAATGGTAAATATGATTGTAAAGATCCATTCTAAGGCTTTAAATAAAGTTTCGAAGCGACCTCCTATGGACGGTACGGTCTCGAGAGCTACGATGATAACACTTACTGCTATGAGTATAAGTAAAATGACATCAAATCGCTTTCCTTCAGGTGTGTTAGTCTCGAAGATTACACTGTGTAGCTTCTTCTTACTAATTTCTGCTCCTCTGAATTTGATCATTTAATTATCAATATAATACGTATGACAAAAATACGTAATACTTGAACAAGTGGTGATTATTCAAAATTTAATGTTGTCATGAGTCCTGTGTATAGATATGAGCTAATCATATGAATACCATGTTTAAACGTTGAAATCTTACATTGGTAACTGATTAATAGACAAGAATAGCTGGAAGAGAAGTGATAACCTTCAGGTTTTTCTTTTTGAGCTGTTTTAAGCTCGGATCAGACTTACTATATGTAGAGCAACAGAGTAAGTCCTGAATTCTATCATACGAAGTCGTCGTCTTTCCAAGTTTTAGGCCCTTTAGGTTTGGTTGGATCTATCTCGTCAATGTCATCTCCATGAAAATCCATGTTCTTGCGACGTAAGCGTTCATATTCTTTTTCGATTTCTTGGTCTTCCCACTCATCTGAGAATACTTGCAGCCCGTGAAAGGCAACACCTATGCCCCAAGCAAGAATAGGGAAGATGGCCCAGAAATAATCCGTAGTGGCCAGATTGAGTAGTACGAAAAAAACACTCATGATCACCCATGTCATGACATGGCGGTAAAACTTCTTCCGTTGTTTTACTTTGGCGAGAGCCTGCTTATAGAGTTGTTCATTACTCATCTGAGTTAAAGGTATTCTATTCTACAACTTTAGACCTAACATATATATGTAGGTTGCGGTCTAATAGATTAACACGACTTATAAGAAGATGTATAGACCAAATTATCTGACGAAAATCCATTCGGACTCTGTTGACAAACTTTCGTCATAGGCATAGTCGTCAGTATTGAATCCCTTGATATGCTCTTGAGTTGTTAGTGCATTTTGGATGATATATTTAGCCATCAGACCTCTGGCCTTCTTAGCATTGAATGAAATAAACTTGAGCTCTCCATCTCTATACTCTTTAAAGTTGATAGTAAGGACATCTGCTTTAAGCTTATTCTTTTTAACTGCCTTGAAGTACTCATTTGACGCAAGGTTGATGACGGAATTACTTCCAATGGATTTGAGATCCTTGTTGAGGTCCTTAGTTATGGTCTGATCCCAATATTGATATAAGTTGTTGCCCCGATCTGTCTTAAGTCTGGTGCCCATTTCTAAACGGTAGGGATGCATCAGATCGAGAGGTCTCAACAGACCATATAGTCCAGATAGTATCCTGAGGTGATCCTGAGCAAATTGCATCTGGGACTCTGACCAGGTCTCGGCCTGTAAGCCCTTATAGACATCCCCATCAAAAGTATCTACAGCAATCAGGCTACTATCCGCCTCATGAGTTTTTCTAAATGATTTGTATCGTGATCGATTCAATCCAGCGAGATCTTTGCTGATGTGCATCAATTCCATCAGATCTTCTTCCTGATATCCTCTCAATACCTTGATCAGTTCAAAGGACTCCTTACGGCGCCTCGGAATGGTATTGTTGGCTCGTTGTGTCTGAGCTTCGTTTAGTGATTTGGCTGGTGATAGTAATATGATCATTCTTGTGTAATACTGTTATTTAGAAATAAAAAAGCCGACAACATCCAAAATGTTGTCGGCGATATATATATTATCTCGAAATTTCTCTACTAGTTCGGGATCTTAAGGCCAGTCTTATTTTCAGGAACACTTTCTTGCTCCACAGCCTTATTGATCTGTCCTTTGACCCTTAACACTATTGGCTCTCCAGCTTGATTAGTTGTAAGCGTCACAGTTTTGTTGATTTTACCCAACCTCTTAGTGTCGTAGCGTATTTCTATTTGACTCGACTCACCTGGCATAATAGGCTCTTTAGGCCATACAGGAACCGTACATCCACAACTGCCACGAGCATTAGAGATGACTAGCGGCTCCGTACCTGTGTTAGTGAATTCAGCAACTCTAAGTGGATCACCATGTTGCTCAATTGTTCCGTATTCAACTGTCAATGACTCAAAAGTCATAACTGGTCCTGAAACATCATCTTGTGCAGTCGCCAGCGTAAAAGCACCAATGAAAAGTGCCAAGGTTAAAAATATCTTTGTTGCTTTCATTACTTATTGTTATGATTCAAAGTTAAGTATTATTTTACTATTAGACTTGGCAGCTTAGCAATGGTCTGTTAATCATAAGTTAAGCCTCAGTACTAATCTTATCATAGAAACGATCAAAGATTCTATTTTTACAGTCCTTTTGACAGGAATATCAAAATACACAAATGACATTATACGATAGTTTAGATGCAGAGCTGAGGTCTACTATCGCGTCATATATTCCTGAACGTGCCAGAAATATGGCACTCGAGGTGATCAAGGATTTCTGGACTGGATTGATAAGTAGGGAGCTAAGCCTTCAGGGTAGGAGAGAGGTCCTTACGGGCAAGGCGAAGTTTGGCATTTTCGGCGATGGAAAGGAGCTCCCACAGTTGGCAATGGCCCGGGCTTTTAAGAAGGGAGACTATCGAGCTGGCTATTATAGAGATCAGACCTTGATGTTATCACTAGGGCTAACAAGCGTGGAAGACTTCCTATCGCAGATGTATAGTGATGTAGCGCATGATCCATATTCTGGAGGTCGCCAGATGACGGGACACTTCGCCACTGCATTTAATGCAGCCAACAACGAGTGGATCGACCAGACCGAACACTATAATATCTCCTCAGGCATCAGTTGCACTGGTGGGCAGATGGGGCGGGCCATAGGTTTGGCTGCAGCATCCAAATATTACCGCAATTTTCAAGGAAATTTTGACTTCAGTCAGTTTAGCGATAACGGAAACGAGGTATGCTTCTGTACTATAGGAGATGCAAGCACCTCTGAAGG
>CAZDHV010000277.1:0-3911 GCA_964505335.1 uncultured Saprospiraceae bacterium
CCAGGCTGACACGATAGTCGGGATAGTACTGTTGAATGGCTCAGGTGTCCCTTTCATAGAGTGTACAGTATAGGTTAATATGGCAGTTAAGAGCATCGGTAACAACCCACCTATGAAAATGCCCCAATTGCGATTCTTCCGAGTGACAGCAATATTTTCGGCCATCTTGAGAAATAACCCTCCGAAAAAGAAAGTGTAGAATAGTTGTTTCAACCCAGCAGTTAAGGCCTCATCATATCCGTGTTCGTGATTGATCCAGAACACCATCGTTCCCATAAATAAAGCCCCAACTAAGCCCATCTTAAAATCGATGAAGCCGTTCATTTTGGCAATCGTCTCTTTGGCTTTACTGCGTAACATTGAGTATAAAGTTAATAAACCCCTGAACTTGTTCAGGGATTTATGACCAACAACAATCGTTGGAAATGCTAAATCAAGCCTTGAATAGTCTCTAAATGCTATAAACAGGAGTACATTAGTAGGCTGTTTTAAACTATCAAACTATGATTTTAGGCTTTCTAAAGGACAGGCGAGCCTCGATTTCGCCTATCGTTCCTAACAATATTGCCAAGCTCTTGAATGTAGTAAGCAAGATCTCTATCGAGTCAGGCATGGGTGATGGCAATTATTATAGAGATACGGATTATATCGATGCTGAGATCAAGAGTAGGGGTGAGATCATCAGTAGTAGTGACATCTTAGTTCAGATTACACCAGATCTTTCAGACGCAGAGTATAAGGCCCTTAAACCAAGTAGTATCGTTATCGGGCAGTATGCTCCTTTTAACAATGAAGGACTGAGTGACCACCTAACCAGTTTAGGAGTTAATGCCTTTAGTTTGGATATGATACCGAGAACAACACTAGCACAATCAATGGATGTCTTATCCTCAATGGCATCAATTGCGGGATATCAAGCGGTCCTCACTGCCATGCAATATATGCCAAGATATATGCCGATGATGATCACTGCGGCAGGGAGTATTAAGCCAGCTAAGGTATTAGTTATCGGCGCAGGTGTTGCAGGACTCCAAGCTATAGCAACTGCACGAAGATTGGGCGCAATGGTAGAGGCATTTGATACACGAGCAGCGGTAAAAGAAGAAGTCATGAGTCTCGGTGCCAAGTTTGTCGAAGTCGGGGGTGCTCGTGATGATAAGGATGCTGGGGGCTATGCTGTGGAGCAATCAGAAGAGTATAAAAAGCGCCAAGCAGAATTGATACAGGAAAAGGCAATAGGCAGTGACATAGTTATTACGACAGCTCAACTTAGGGGTCGTCCAGCGCCCAAGCTCATCACTAAAGCTACTGTAGAATCGATGAAGGCTGGTTCCGTAATTGTAGATTTAGCGGCGTCTACCGGGGGCAATTGTGAAGTTTGCGAGAACAATGAGACGATTAACCATCATGGGGTATCTATTATCGGTGATAGTAATCTGGCTAATCGAATGCCACAGGATGCCAGTACGTTGTACAGCAACAACTTTTTGAATTTTCTAAAACATATTGTCAACGAAGGAGCCATCGATCTCAGCTCTGATGACGAGATACTGAGTAAGTCTATCATTTCTAAAAAAGCATAAACATGACTGATCTATTACGTTTCATCGGAGAGCACTTGCTGCTAATCTACTTACTGATTTTCACGGTCATCTTGGGCTTTGAAGTGATCTCTAAAGTGCCTACAGTGCTCCACACACCACTTATGTCAGGAGCTAATGCCATCAGTGGAGTAATTATCGTTGGTGCGATCCTATTAATACGTCGCTCTGATAGTGGAGATTACTTCTCTCTGGCGCTCGGCACCATTGCTATTGCACTGGGTATGATCAATGTGGTTGGAGGATTTGCCGTGACGGATCGGATGTTAGAGATGTTTAAAAAGAAAAAGAAATAGTCATCTATCACAGTTACAAATTACACTGAATATGGTAATTACTACACTCGTTGACATAGCTTATTTGATAGGTGCGGTTCTATTCGTTTGGGGCTTAAGATTGTTGAGTAGTCCAGACTCGGCCCGCAAGGGAAACCTGTACGCCGCCTTTGGTATGGGTGTCGGCATCATTGGCAGTCTGGTGGATAATCGAATCGAAGGAGATGGCAACTATGGATGGATTGCAGGCGGTATCGCCCTTGGATCATTGATAGGATGGTTCGCTGCTAAGCGTATCAAGATGACCGACATGCCTCAGATGGTCTCTATTTTCAATGGACTGGGTGGCGCTTGTGCGGCCATATTATCTATTGTTGAGTTGACTACGGTTTCACTTGACACTGGAGGTAAAGTGATATCCTTATTTGCCCTGGTCATAGGCTGTATAGCCTTTACTGGGAGCATGTTGGCCTATCTCAAACTCGATGGGAGACTTAAGGATAGTCAAGTTACATGGCCTAGGCACAGTCTCATTAACCAGATCTTTTTAGTCATCATCCTTGCGGCATTTGTATATGTTGCTGTGTTCGATGTGAGTACTGCGATTTTAATCGCATTTATGTTGCTTTGTCTATTCTATGGCTGGTCATTTGTGGCACCTATCGGCGGGGCCGATATGCCTGTTGTCATATCACTTTTAAACTCTTTCACTGGGCTTTCTGCTGCTGCTGCAGGGTTGATATATAACAATAATCTGATGCTCGTCGGTGGGATCCTCGTCGGTGCTTCGGGTACTATATTGACAGTGCTCATGTGCAAGGCTATGAATAGATCTTTATTCAATGTGTTGATTGGAGGCTTTGGAACAACCGGCGCTGCTGCCAAAGGAGCCGAAGGTCAAGTTGCTAAATCCACTAACCCTATCGACACATCGATCTTGCTTTACTACTCTCAGTCAGTGATGTTTGTGCCGGGATATGGCCTTGCCGTTGCTCAGGCCCAAAAGATCTTAAAAGAACTAGATGATCAACTCGAATCCAATGGGGTAGATGTAAAGTATGCCATTCATCCTGTTGCAGGACGTATGCCTGGACACATGAATGTATTGCTGGCAGAAGCTGATGTGCCCTATCCAAAACTATTAGATCTTGAAGAGGCCAATGATGTCATCCCCAATACTGACGTGGTAGTCGTCGTCGGGGCGAATGATGTAGTCAATCCTGCTGCCAACGATGATCCGGGCAGCTCAATCTATGGCATGCCGGTTCTTAATGTCTGGGATGCTAAGCACGTTATTGTCTTAAAGCGCAGTATGAGTACGGGATATGCAGGCATCCAAAATCAGCTATTCTTTCACGAGAAAACTAAGATGCTTTTTGGTGATGCCAAGGACAGTATTCAGTCCATCGTGTCTGAAGTGAAAAATCTGTAATACCCATATAGATCAATTGGATATCAGGAAGGCAGAACTTCAAGTATTCAACTTAGACCATTTCTGAATAGCGCAGCCATACCTATGAGGTAGAATTCTGTTTGAATTCTTATAATTTAGAAAGTTCCGACATTTTGTTTTTAAGTCGAACTCAAATGGGTCAAATGCAGAAGAAATTTGACTTAAGAAGGAGGCAAAGTCAAGAAAAATGAAAGTCGATATGGATATAATGCAGTAAGAGCTGTTTTTGTTTTAATCAGTTGATATGAAAAAGGAAGAATTGCGTAGAGGATTGTACGTGCCTCAATTGGAAAGTGACGCCTGTGGTATAGGAATGATTGCTAATCTAGAAAAAGAGTATTCACACCAGTTAGTATCTGATGCGCTTACTATGCTCGAGAACATGGAGCACAGGGGAGCATGTGGGTGCGATCCTGAAAGTGGCGATGGTGCGGGCATATTAATACATGTCCCTCATTCATTATTCGTTTCAGAAAGTTTATCATTTGACTTGCCTGAAGAAGGCAAGTATGCCGTAGGCTCGTTCTTTTTTCCAAAAGGAGAACATCGTGATGATATCTATAAAATCATCGGCGATGCTGC
>CAZDHV010000278.1:0-3911 GCA_964505335.1 uncultured Saprospiraceae bacterium
TTTGTAGCCGCCTGAAGGAGCTTGCAAAGATTAAGCGATCATAGTCACGCTGATACTCCGTACGAGGTATTTCTTTGGACTTAGACGATCCTGATCTGCGCTCCGAGTAACATGTGTTCCACTGCATCTGGATCAAAAGTAGCAATAAGGGGATGATATTCGATCAATGATCTAAGGGATAACAGTTTGTTCTATGGCAGTTTGAGCTTACTGCGGTCTGCAGTAGGGCTATGGCCTTCTTGAGCCTCTGTAACTATAAGGAGTGGAATGGATTACAGAGAGGCTCTTGCAACCAAAAAATCGGCTCAAAAACCATAATAATCGGCTCATATTGGCTCATTTCACTTTATGCTATGAATCTCGTTAGATTATACAGATGTTGTCTGTAGACAATAATTAAACGCTAAGAAAATAGTAGTGATAAAATGTCCAGAATCACCATCTTCAATTGTCTTTAGATTGAATCAAGATTTTAAAAAATGAAACAGTTTTTACTATTACTGCATGAAGACGTTGAGAAAATGGACAATTTATCACCAAAAGAAATGGAAGAATTGGCAGCTGCTCACATGGCTTGGGCAGAAAAATTGGCCCAATCTGGACATTTTATTTCTGGAGATGGACTGCAAGAGAAAGCAATACTAATTTCAGGCAAAAACGCTGTTGTCAAGGATGGGCCATATATGGAATCGAAAGAAATAATAGGTGGATACTACCTATTACAAGCCCAATCCATTGAGTCTATTATGGAGTTAGTCAGGGATTGTCCTTGTCATATTTGGGGCGGAACAACCGAGATAAGACAGATTATGGATATGAGTGATTATGAGTAATCAAGGTGGTAAAACGAGCTATCGAGTTTTATATGGCAAACTATTTTCTACACTTACTCGTCAGTATGGAATTGTTCATTTTAGCGAAATTGAAGATGCTATCCAAAATAGTTTCTTAAAATCAGTGAAGAAATGGAGTGGGGATAATGAGCCAAAAAGAAAAGAAAATTGGCTTTACATAACCGCGAGAAACGATTTGTTAAACCAACTGAAGCGCAAAAGTAAATCATCAGGTTTAGAATCATTTCGAACAACAAATCATTCAGAAGCAGGTTCGACTGATTTAAGACTTGATACCATATTACTTGTTTCTTCTTCAAACTCAATTTCACAAAAGGCCAAAGTGATTTTTGTTTTAAAGAACATTTTCGGCCTCAGCGTACGAGAGATTTCAGATAGCACATTAATTAAAGATGAGGCGATTTACAAGATGCTTAAAAGGTCTAAAGAATCACTTCAAAATGAGTATAGAGGAAAACAGATCTCAGAGGTATTAACAAATATTAATAAGGATGAAATTAGTACTGTAGAAGAAATCCTATATGCTGTATTTAATTCAGGCTTCGACTCATTTAACGAAACGCATAAATCGTTAATAAATAAGGACTTATGCCTGGAGTCTTTTGCCTTGACGAAAATATTGTTGAGCAATTATAACCAACAGTCTTCAACTAGTAACTTGTTGTCTCTTTTCTGCTTTCATATTTCAAGGATAGATGCAAAAATAAACGAAGAGAAATTGATTCCCTTTTTCAATCAAGACCGCAGTAAGTGGAGCAAAGAAATGCTTAATCTGGGGTTCCATTATTTGAAACGACCTAGGAGAATCCATAGATTTTACATTGAAGCTCTGATTGTAAGCAAGTATATGTCCACAGATTCATATAAAATTGACTTTTGGAATGATGTTATTAAACTATATGATATTCTTTTGCAGCTTTCTCCTTCCCCAATCATACAAATCAACTATTGTTTCTGTCTGTACAAGGCACATAGAAAACAGGAAGCAATAGAATTGTTGGAAAAATTAGAGAAAGAACTGCCTTCAGAACATGTTTATCTCTCGCTGCTAAAAGCATACGTGTTGAATAAAACAAATCCAAAGAAATCGGAAGAAATAACCGCCAATGTTGTTTCCAAAATGACTCAAGAAATACGGCAAAAACATTTATTGGAGTGCAATTTTATAAACATATAGCATGATGAAAAATATTCTGAGTTTAATTCTGATGGCCGGAACCGTATTTGCAGTAGGATCATGCAATTCAATATCTAACCAAAAGAAGAACACGATAGATCAACAGGGCGGAGAATTTGATTGGCTGGTGGGTAATTGGTTAAGACTGAACGAAGAGGCAGATAAGACAACTTACGAAAATTGGGAAAAGTCAAGTTCTAATGGATATGTGGGTATTGGATTTACCATGCACAATTCTGATACGATTAAGCAAGAACGAATGCAAATCGAAAAATTGAATGGAGCATGGATTTTGACAGTAAAAGTCCCCGAAGAAAAAGAGTCAATCCCCTTTCCTATTACACAAATACTGAAGGATGAATTTGTTTGTAAAAATGATTCTTTAGATTTCCCCAGAACAATCAAGTATTGGAAAGAAGGAGATAGAATTAGAGCTTTAGTTGCAGGAGACTCACTCAAGATTAATTTTGAATTTGAACGATTGAAATAACACTAAAGCTTATATATCGTATTGGCCCTCTCCCTGCCCCAGAGTCGAGAGATGCAATGATCTGTTGGGACGATCCTGATCTGCGCTCCGAGTAACATGTGTTCCACTGCATCTGGATCAAAAGTAGCAATCGGCGCAACCTTGTCTCAGAATTATGTGTAATTATTATGATGTCTTTTGATGTGAGCGATATTATGTGAGCGTCATAGTCTATTTTGGCTTTAGATTGTCTCTCGATATTATTGATTCGACTCAGATGAAGGTTAAGTATTTGGTTGTTGGAGCAGGATTAGCAGGAGCAACCTATGCACGCTTGGCAGCAGAGCAGGGAATCACCGTAACCATCATAGATCAGCGAACCCATATTGCAGGCAACTGCTACACCTATCAAGATGAGGAATCGAAGGTTGAAGTACATAAATATGGCCCACATATCTTCCACACCAATTCTGAGAAAGTATGGCAGTTTGTGAATCGATTTACACGATTCAACAGCTATATCAACAGAGTTAAAGCGAGGTCCAATGGTCGGATATATAGCCTGCCGATTAACCTTCATACCATCAATCAATATTTCAACAAAGACTTCACACCAGCACAGGCAGAAGCATTCATAGATCGCATTCGGATTAAGGATTTAAAGCCGACCAATTTTGAAGAATTTGTGCTGAGCAATTTGGGTACTGAGCTCTATGAAGCCTTCTATAAATACTATACCATCAAGCATTGGGGGATAGAGCCTACTGATATACCCGTGTCTACAGCGAAGCGCCTGCCCATACGATTCAACTATAATGACAATTACTTCAATGATCGGTATCAAGGGATACCAATCGAAGGCTATACCAAAATGGTTGAGCGGATGCTTGATCATGCCAATATCAATATTATAGTTGGTCAGAGTTTTGAGGGTTATCGCTCAGGGTGGCGTCACAATTATGATCACTTGGTATTCACAGGATCGATCGATAATTACTATGACTACAGTCATGGTGCATTGCCCTATCGAACTTTGCGATTTGAAGAGATCCGTGGTAGGGATATAATCGGCAATGCCGTCTTGAATTACACCGACATGACTGAATCCTTTACGAGAGTGCATGAGCACAAGTGGTTTACACCAGAGCAGAAGTTTGAGTCATCAATTGCGTTCAAGGAGTATCCCAGCGATACAGATAGTCGCAATAACCCTATTTATCCGATCCGGAACCATCACTCTGAGATGATGTATAAAGCCTATTCAGATTTAGCCAAGGAAGAGGAAGATGTCACGTTTGTCGGAAGGCTGGCCGAATTTAGATATTATGATATGCATCAGGTAATTGCTGCGAGCATGGCAAAATTTGAAAAAGAATCTGTGAGCTAAGATGAAGGATGAAATAGGGTCGAA
>CAZDHV010000279.1:0-3860 GCA_964505335.1 uncultured Saprospiraceae bacterium
TTGGGGAACCGATAAAACAAAAAAGAGAGACCAAGCAAAAGTGCTTGGTCTTTTTTGCTTTGTGGTGTTCGGCTAACTGGTTATTCTATACCTTTTAACTAAACCCAGTTTGAGTTATCATTGATTTCTTCAAGGGGTCATGACCCCTTGGGGTTATATAGAAACTGAACCAACAATGTAGATCTTCCACATGTCTAAGGGAGATGAAAAAAGAAAAACCCTACCCAAACTCCGCTCTCATCGCTGCACCCCAGCGATCCATAGCTTGCTCTGTACCTGTGCTTATCCTACACCAGTCACGCAATGGCTCGAAAGGTCGGCCAACCCAGATATTATGGTGCTTCATGCGCTCTCCTACCTCGGCTACATCGAGCCCAGTCTGAACGAATACAAAGTTGGTATGAGAGGGGATGTATCTCATCCCTAACTCATCAGCAATAGTATAGATGTACTGTTTGGCAAGGCGGTTTTTCTTGAGCGCAAAAAGACGAAAGTCCTTGTCCTCCATAGCTGCAGCAGCACCATATACACCCATAACATGTACATAGCTCATGACCTTAGGTCGCATCTCGTCAATCATATCAGGACGTGCAATGAGATAGCCTACCCTAATACCTGCCATCCCATACACCTTAGAGAAGGTCCGTGAGACGATCACATTCTTACCCTGTTTGACTAGTGAAACCATAGTCGGATAATTATCCTGCTCAATATAATCTCCATAAGCCTCATCAGAAAACACCAATGTACGTTCCGATACACGATTACAGAAGTCTAAAGATTCTTGCCCATCCACCAATGCGCCTGTTGGGTTGTTGGGGTTGACATAGAATACCATATCTGTCTGATCACTGATCTTATCCTCGATTGCAGGCAGATCAAAAGCAAGGTCTTTGTTCAGTCCTACCTCTACAATATTGACATCGAACTGCTTTACATATTTCAACAGCGCCCCATAGGTCGGCGTGCAGGTTATCACCTCTCTACCAGCTTTACAATATGTGATTCCCGCCACTCTGAGGCCTTCATTAGATCCTGAGACGAGTAGGATATGATCCTTGGTGACCCCTTCCTTAGCGGCAATTTTATCCAGTAGAACATCATAATGACTGCTCGGATATTGATAGCCATATTGCATCGCTTCAACCATGGCATCTCGCACACTTTGTGGGGGACCATATGGATTCTCGTTGGACATGAGTCTGACGATATCACCATCAGCGCCATTGTATTGAGGCGCCACTGCATCATTCGCTAACCCTCGTAGGCCACCGGTTGCAATGGCAGTACCTGCTAAGCCTGCAGTTCTCAGCCAGTTTCTTCTGTTTAAGTTGTTCATACTTCTGAATGTTCGGAACACGATCTAAATATGAAAAGATACGAGTTAACTGAGATGTTTAAGGCCTTTCGCTTAGTATCATTTAGAAAATATCTGTTCAAGGCACACCCCGATTTCTATGATTAATATCAACTCACATCACCACTCTTTCGAACCCTTAATCTATGTTCAGAATATCCATTCGTAGGCTCAACCAATGATTCCAATTTCTGGCCTTTGGAATCAACTATTAAGATATCTCCACTCCACTCCGTTTCGGTCGATATGAAAAAGGGATTTGAAGTGTATTGCGTGTCTATATAGAACAAACTATTTACCCTAACAAGTCGATCTGATTAGAAAACGGCTGATGATAAAATCGCTTGCCCGTAGCTTTGTAGAGCGCATTAGCCAGTGCAGCACCTATAGGTGGCAGTGATGGCTCTCCCAACCCAGTTGGGTGCTCACCATTATCCACGAAGAATACTTCTATGGCCTCCGGTGCTTCGGCCTGTCGAATCAAGCGATACTGATGGAAATTTTCCTGATTGGGTTTACCCTTATCGAAGGTCAACTCACTGAACATCGCATGTCCGATACCATCGACGATACCACCTTCAATTTGATTGATGGCGCCTTCTGGATTGACTACTATCCCGCAGTCCACGGCACAATAGACTTTCTTGACCTTAGGTAGTCCATCCTCAAGAGCTATGTCAAGGACTTGCGCTACATATGAGTTATGACAGTAGTAAGCACTCACTCCTCGGTGGAGTTCACTATCTGCATTCCATCCTGCTTTCTCCTTAACGAGTTCGAGCACTCCCGCATATCGAGCAGCGTCGTAATCGTTCTTTTCTCCAACTGGATTTTCTTCCGCTTTTTTGAATAGCTCTAATCTAAAATCTACTGGATCTTTTCCAGCGGCTTCAGCCACTTCATCGAGGAAGGATTGCTCAGCCATGGCAATAAAGTTAGACCGTGGTGCTCTCCATGCCCCTGTGGAGATATTCGTCGGACCATTGATATTTTCTACTAGGTAATTATCTACAGCTCCTGCTGGATAACGGTCCGCAAATACTGGACTCCCTGGCAATCCTGCACCTCTGATATGAAATGCGGTGAGGTTGCCATCTGAATCCAGCCCAGCACGATACATTACTTTATAGGTTGGTCGATAGGTCCCTTGAGTCATATCATCCTCACGAGTATAGACCAATTTAACTGGTGACTTAATCGCTTGTGATATCAAGGCTGCCTCAGTTCCAAAATGACCGTAGAGTCGACGGCCAAAACCGCCACCCATTCGGGTCATCATGACACGTATATTTTCCTTCGGGATACCGAGCACCCCTTCCAATGTCCCTTGCAAAAATATCGGAGTCTGTATAGGACCCACCAACTCTGCACGATCTGCCGTCACATTCGCATAGAAATTCATCGGCTCCATCGTATTGTGAGCCAAGAATGGTGCGGAGTAAGTCTTTTCAATAATTTGGTCTGCTGCCGCAAATGCGGCATCGGGATCTCCATCCTTACGAGCCACTTCAACTGCGCCATTAGCAAGCATATCGTCTAATAGCGCTTCATGATCAGCAGTACTTTCTAGTGGAGTCTCCTCTTCCCACTCAATCTTGAGTGCTTTCTTTGCCTTCATCACCTGCCAAGTCGATTCACCTACCACAACGGCAAGCTCTGGATAGGCATTGACATCGGACCACTGTGGATTCCATCCTTCTGGTTCCACATTGATTCTTATGACATCAGTAATACCCGCCATACTCTTGACGGCAGCATCATCCATAGACTTAATCTTCTGACCAAAGGCTGGAGGATGCACGATCATGGCAATCTTCATCCCTTCTTCTTGCACATCCAAACCAAATAGCGGCTTGCCTTGAACGATGTTCCAGCCATCCACATTTCGAGTGCTATGCCCGATGATGGTAAAGTCTTTTGGATCCTTTAGCGTCACCTCTTCAGGGACTTCCATACCAGCTGCTGCTGAAGCGATATCGCCATATCCCATAGATTGATCTGAAGCTTTATGGTAAAGCATCCCTGCTGCAGTGGTGATTTCTTCTGCCGGAACACCCCATTGCTCTGCAGCTGCGGCAACAAGCATAGCCCGTGCGGTAGCACCAGTTTTACGAAGACCATCCCAACCAAATCGTATCGATTGACTTCCACCCGCTATCTGGCGCTCAAAATTTTCTGCATCAAGTGGTGCCTGTTCCACGATGACTTGATCCCAGGCTACATCCAACTCATCTGCCACGATCATCGGCATAGAGGTTTTTACATTCTGTCCAATCTCAGGGTTGGGCGACATGATCGTCACCACTCCATTATCCCCAATACTCAGAAAGCCATTCATCTCTGCCCAAGAACTAGGATTTTCTAGTGCAGGTGCAATAAACTCGGGAATCTTGGCTTCCTCTCTACAGGCGAAGAAGTTGAATCCCAACACCATTCCTCCTCCAGCTGCAGCGCTCACCTTAATGAATGAGCGTCTATTTGTATTTATGTTTTTAGTCATGAT
>CAZDHV010000280.1:0-3823 GCA_964505335.1 uncultured Saprospiraceae bacterium
CTGCCATCATCTTCTATCTGAGACTTAGGATCAATCTTCTGCTCAAAGACTTGTGCATAGGCGCTCATCTCTCTGTGCAAATTATTATAAGGCTCTGTTACCCACCAAGAAAACTGCGGGTCATAGCCATTGTAGAACTCATAGATGCTCTCCAGTCCGTCGATCTGGTTAAGCACGGTCCGTTTTGCTCGATCTGCTAATGCAGGAGTCAAAAAAGGCTCGGCATTAGTGAGCTCCGCTCTGATCGCAACAATGTCATTATGTAAGTCGCTCAGCGATTGCGCTGTAGCTTGGGCGTCAAGCTTGTAACCTCGCCGTCGCTTTTGCTCTATTGGATATATAGCCTCCCCAGGTGATAACCATCTTTTAATTGAGGCATATTGCTCATTTTGATGATTGAGGTCGCTGAGATAGCTTTCGAGATCACGCTTAAACAGAAGGTAATCCACCTTGCCTCCTTGAGAGAGCTGATCAAAGTCATAAGTGTCCAATTCCGATAGATAGCTCTCATAAAACTGTGTAAAACGAGTTCTACGCTCAGGAGAATTATGCATATAATAGAAGCGATTCAGACTACCGTTATCAGCACGATATCGTGTCATCACTTCATAAAGTTCACTGGCTTGCTCGATGAGTGGCGCTTGTGCTTGGCCATATTCTATAGTCAATAGGAAGAGAAGAGAGAGTAGATACTTCATATTCTAAATCTACGATTGTTTATAAAAATGGGTTTTTATAACTCTACACCGATCTCTTTTCTCAACACTTTGGCTCTTCTATCCTTACCATCATGGCTCCAGCCGGGAGATTTAAATATGTAGTTCAACTTGTCGGACCACTTGTTAGCTCTCAATACATCGCTCCATATAGCGGCATACTCATGCCCAGCAACCTTTATGGGATTATACGTGTCGATGTTAGTGGTTAATCCATACTTAACTGGCTCTGCTGTTAACTCAGGTGAGAAGGTACCAAATATGCGATCCCACAAGATGAATACACCAGCATGGTTGCAATCCAGATATCTGATATTAGAAGCATGGTGGACTCGATGGTGCGACGGCGTATTGAATATATACTCAAACCACGCAGGCATCCGATCAACCAACTCTGTATGTACCCAGAATTGATAGATAAGATTGATCGACATGACCACAAATATCATGAGTGCGTCGAAACCCAAGAGTGGCAGCAACAACCAGAACAGATATTTATGTACCCGCTCACCTACGCCTTGTCTCAGAGCTGTACCATAGTTCATACGCTGAGAAGAGTGATGAGGTACATGGCCCGCCCAAAAAAGACGTACCTCATGATTCATTCGATGAAACCAGTAGTAAGCAAAGTCATCTAAGAAAAACAGTGCAATCCACGCCCACCACTGACGACCTACTACATCAGCAAGAGGTGATATAGAATGCAAGTAGAAAAATGCTATAAATGCCATCGCCTTAGGGAGGAATTCTACAACCGCGGTGAGAAAAAGCATCCACATGGATGCAATGAAATCTTTGCGTTCATACAGATTCTTCTGCTCGTGCTTACTGATCCAAGCCTCTGCTATGATGACTAAGAAGAAGATCGGTAAAGCATAAAACGCCAGTTGATCCTCTCCTATAAGTTGTATTCCTTCTGAAAGCGTCATCTATCCGTATAAATATAAATTAGGCTAATTATGCTCTCCTAAGATATTCAAATTCCTCATGGAGGATTGCCTGAAGCGTATTAACTTGAAGGAAATTCAACCGTATGACTTATTTCATCAAGTTCAGTTTGTATTTCATAGTATTGCTAGGTTTTAATCATCTTGCAATAGGTCAATATCAAATTGGCATCATACCTCGCACAAGCCCTGATAAAAGTGTGAGTCAGAAAGTGGGCTATACTCAGATCGACATTAACTATGGCAGCCCGGCTGTTAATAATCGAATAGTATGGGGTGAACTTGAACCTTATAATGAGGTGTGGCGAGCAGGTGCTAATGATGCGACCACAATAGAGTTTGATGCCGATGTAATGATTGAAGGACATGCTTTGGAAGCTGGCAAATACGCTTTGTTCATTATACCAAGAGAGCGTAAAAAGTGGACGGTCATATTCAACAAGGTACATAAGCAATGGGGAGCATATAGCCATGACCCCAGTGAAGATGCTTTAAGAGTTGATGTATTGCCAAGATCATCGTCCGTATATCACGAAAGATTACGCTATGACATCAGACAGCATGGCTATGAATATGGTGAGGTCAGCTTGTTTTGGGAGCATGTGGAAGTTTCCTTTGAGGTTGGCACCAACTATCTCGAAGCATTCAAAAATGAGGTGATAAAGAGAACAGAAGCTCAAAAGGATTATATCAAATGGGTTCCATTAATTCAAGGCGCAGAACATCTGCTTGACCTTGAAACTGAGTATGAGCTGGCTAGGGATTGGTTATCTATGGGAGAGGAAATTATGGATCGCACTACAGAATGGGGAGCGGGTCTACATCCTCGTGATTATGTCCAAGGGCATCTCTATTGGACGATGGCTAAGACGCTGGCGAATATGAACGATTTTGCCGGAGCAGTGCAATATGCTGAACGAATGACAGCATTAGAAAATAAGCGATATTTCAATAGAAAGGCGGAGATAGAAGGAATCGAGGAACGCTTAAAAGACTGGCAAATGCGTCTTGAAGATTGACAGAACACACCCAGACAACAAATAAAACAACTCAAACTCGAGCACAATTGACGCTCGCCAATCGTAAAGTCTAAGTCTAATCATACAAACACACCATTCTATATTATAAAGCCTCATCCATTTCTATGGTTTTCCACCCCACACCCTTAGGGTAAACCATCACTCGAGCTGTGTTTTTACGCCTTACTTTTGGCGTCAGATGCTTGGTGAAAGCTTCTAAATCCCAGGACAGATATTTAGATATCCTACAGAATACCGTAAAAATGCCTTGGTTCACTTAGGGATCAGGTTCTTTTTATGGTCTTATAAGTGTTACTCAATTGACCATGAAGAAATCTATACTTTCCACCCTTCTGATCTTACTAGCTTGGAGTGTTCAGGCTCAGACCATAACCATTGGCAAGGGAATCAATGACAGAGTAGTCATTACCACCAGTCATGAGTCTGTAGAAGGGAGCTCCTCTAACACCCTTTCAACAAGAGGATTCGCCCCTAATTTAAACGCTGCTTCTCGATTTTTATCACAATCTACTTTTGGCGCGAGCTATGAGGACATAGAGGCGGTGCAAGCTTTAGGCTTGGAGGATTGGATAGATGAGCAGTTTCAAGTTCCCGTGGGCGAGAGAATGACCAATGAAGTTTTACGGATCACTGAAGAGAAAAACATCGGTCGCAATGATCCAGAAGGCGGTCCATTCTTATGGTTTTTTAATGATGCATGGTGGAATTACCACTTTAGTAATGAGGATGAGCTGCGACAGCGGATGGCATTCGCCCTCAGTGAGTTACTAGTGATATCTCAGTTCTCGAGTTTAGGAGATAGGCCTTATGCCCTCTCAACATACTATGATATGTTACTGAACAACTCATTTGGCAATTATCGAACCTTGCTTGATTCTGTCACTTACCATTCTGGTATGGGAGAGTATCTCACTTATATGAATAACTCAAGGACAGATACATTGTATGACATAGATTATGATAGCCCTTACCCATTTGATACGCTCGATGTGCAGTTCACTTTTCCGGATGAGAACTATGCTCGAGAGGTTATGCAACTATTTTCGATTGGACTCTTTGAGCTTAACAATGACGGCACTCGCAAGAAGGATGGGCAAGGACAAGATATCCCAACTTATGA
>CAZDHV010000281.1:0-3822 GCA_964505335.1 uncultured Saprospiraceae bacterium
ATCCTCGCACCCTACCAAGCAAAGTAGAAGTAAGACCGTCGATGCCGCCTAAGAAATAGGGGTCTTGTTGTGATATTGAGTCTTTAATATGACGAGCCAATAAATGTCTAATAAAAGACACTTTGGGACTTAGTTATTTTAACCCGAAAATCACATCAACTATGCGTCAACTACTATTACTCATTGCTGCGCAATTTATTCTTTTTACTGTTTCAGCTCAGATTACTTATCAAAAAGGATATTTCATTGATAACGAGGGTGCCAAAATCGAAGGCCTCATTAAAAACATTGATTGGAGAAACAATCCTAATTCTATTAATTACAAGGGCCATGAGAATGACGACAATCAAACGGTAAGTATTGAGGAAATCCAAGAATTTGGTATCTATGGATTCTCCAAATATGTAAAAGCAGATGTTCAATTAGATTTGTCCTCAAGTAATCTCAATAATCTCAACTACGATAAAAATCCAGATTTTGTAGCAGACACGCTATTCCTAAAAGTATTGGTTGAAGGAACGGCAACGCTATATGGCTATACAGCTAAACACCTCACCAGATATTTCTTCAAACTTCAAAACTCCGAAATAGAACCACTAATATTTAAAAAATATAGACTTGAAGGTGATAAAGTTAGATCTAACAATCAGTTCAAACAGCAATTACATAATTCATTAAGTTGTCAAGGCTTGTCAAGCATAAATATTTCAGGAGTCGAATACAAAAAGAAAGATTTAGAAAAATATTTCGTAGACTATAACAATTGTGTTGGATCTGAATCTGTAAAATATGTGCAGAGCAATAAGTCTAAAGTTAACTTTAGCATACGTCCCGGAATTAACTTTACCTCTCTGCAGCTTTCTAATGGAGATAACTATGGAGCTAACACTACATTTCGCATTGGTGCGGAGTTGGAGTATGTGCTGCCATTCAATCGGAATAAATGGACCGTATTCGCTGAACCAACATTTCAGCAATTGAATACCACTACTACAATTGCTGAAATAGATAGAACTATCACATATAGTTCAATTGAGGTGCCACTTGGCTTACGCCACTATCTATTTTTAACTGGCGGAAAGAAATTATTTATAAATGCTCTATTGGCATTTGATTTGCCAATAGGGGATAGCAGGATTGAATTTCCCAGAGCTGGTGAACTAGATATCAATGTAGGAACAAATGCAGGCTTCGGACTTGGATATCACACTGGGAAAAAACTCAGTTTAGAACTGAGGTATCAAATATCACGAGATTTACTGTCAACTTTTCCTATAATTAGAGCTGAGCTGAGCCAGCTATCAATTATTGCAGGATATCAACTCACCCCTTAAAAAACGATACATATTAGATCGATATCCCACATATATTGTGAAACAATCACAAGATCATTGTCACAATTCCTTATGAGAGCCATCACAGAACTCTGGGCGATCTGACTGTTTACACGTACACATCGAGTACATTTTAGTCTCTTCTACGGTGACCATCTTGGGAGAAAACTCTGACCCTTTATGTGATCCGTCACACCACGGCTGATTGCTACTCTCGCCACATGTGCACCAAAAGTACTTTTCTCCTGCTGTTAACTCTACTCTTATTGGTGATGTTCCTCCTACTTTAGGCTTAGCCATATTGATATGTTTTATGTTCAGATTTGAAATTGTGATACGCTAACCGTATCATCGCTAATGTAGTATTTATCAATCGAAAATTATACCATAAAATTATACCAGACTTATGGCGGACTTAAAATCGATCAAATCTTGGGCCGAAGAAGACCGCCCGAGAGAGAAGCTCGCACTCAAGGGTAAGGAGAGTCTGTCCAATGCTGAGTTGTTGGCAATCATCATGGGTTCAGGCTCCACAGAAGAGTCTGCGGTCGGTCTTTCCAAAAAGGTCTTAAGTGAGGCTGGATCTCTTAACAATCTCGGTCGCAAGAGCCTTGATTTCTTTACAGCGTTTAAGGGTATTGGTCCGGCCAAGGCAATCTCTATTGCAGCAGCTCTCGAACTAGGTCGTAGAAGACAAGCCGAACCTCGAGAACAAAAGCAACAGATACTCAGCAGCCAAGATGCCTATGACGTATTAGCTGCGCAGCTCAGCGATCTCAACCACGAAGAATTCTGGATCGTACTGCTTAATAATCAAGCTCGAGTCAAAGCGACTGAAAGAATATCAAGCGGTGGTGTCAGTCAAGTGCTTATCGACGCCAAAATGGTATTTAGAGCACCAGTCTCTCAACTCGCTACCCGGATCATATTATACCACAATCATCCCAGTGGCAATAGTCAGCCAAGCCAACATGACATTCAATTGACTAAGAAACTCGTAGAGGCAGGCAAACATCTGGATATCGCTGTGGAAGACCATATAATCATCAGCCAAGATGGCTATTACAGCTTTAGAGACGAAGGCATGATCTAGTTAGGAGCTATGATTAAGACTGTCATAGAGTTCTACATACTGATCTATTGTATGTTGGAGCGGAAACTTGACCTGATCGGTGACTGACCATTCTCCCCTCATGGCTTGTGTCATGGCACGAGTAAGGTCTGACGCTTCAACTGAATCGTAGTTGATAAATTGACCTGTAATCACCTCAGACAGAGCACCCCTACCTGAGGTAATAATCGGTGTTCCAATCGCCATAGTCTCAACTGCAACATAACAGAACCCCTCGCTATACGACGGAATAACGACGGCATCAGCCTCAGCAATCTCTTTTTTTAATTGAGTGAATGGTACACTTTGTTCGATACTAATTATGGACTTCGATATCCCTAACTTATCTATGAGGCCATTAACTTTCTGGAGTAATGGCTCATTGGGTAAGATCAGCTTTACTTTATAAGGCTTTTCACTTTTTAAGTTGGATACTGCATTCAGTAGGACATCTAAACCTTTAGAGTATCCTACTCTACCATAGAACAAAAAGTTGAATGTCTCTCCTTTCTCTTGGAGTTGATTGAAATCTTCAAAATCTGAATATTGGATACCGTTATAGATGCGTTCCAATTGATCATGGGCGACGCCAGCCTCTAATAAGGCCTCCTTAGTATAGTCCGATACAGCAATGATCTTTTTGAAGGATAGCTTAACTAACATTCGTTCAAATGTGGAATTGAGAAATCGACTGATTGGATTTAACCAAGGCAACTGAAACCAAAGTTTACCCCAATATTCATGAAAAGTAATTATGACATCTTTTTTCTTGATCTTGGCTATTATCCAGGCCGGTAATGCTGCGTTGTAGGATGTGGTATGGATGAGGTCAGCATCCTCGGCGTGCCTAAGGCCAGAGATCCAAGCGAAAAAAGTAAATAAATAACGATTATAAAATCTATAGCGATAAACCTCTACCCCATCAACAGACTCGTAGGTCTTCAGTTTGGAATCGTACCGATTCGTAACAACAGTGATTTCATGACCATTCTGGACCAATTGATGCGCTAAAGACTTGAATAGCGTTTCTACCCCTCCAATGTGAGGATCATAGTATTCTAAAACAAAAAGGACTTTCATGTGAGCTATAAGCCGTTAGCGGTTTATATCTTATTGATGATCTTAGATTCATCTTGCTTGAGCATCTCGGTGATACGTTTACGCTCCAACTCTCTTATTTTGTTCTCATCAAGTGCAAGTTGACGTACGAGATCGGTGATCTTGCGATCCATCGTCTCAATCTTAGCTGATAGGTAGAACGCTAAGACAATTACAAAGGCTAGAGATACAAATATGATCGCATTGATATTACTCTTGATACCCAGTAAGTTGGCAAGCTGAGTAGAAAATTCATGAGGAACTATGGCCAGTACAGCG
>CAZDHV010000282.1:0-1488 GCA_964505335.1 uncultured Saprospiraceae bacterium
AAATATGCGCGATCTGAGTGGACGCTTGTTGGTGCTATAGTATTGATGTTGGAACTCTGCCTTCATCATTGTCATGTTGACATTGGACGGACACTCCGAGGTGCATCCTTTGCAGGATAGACAGAGATCGAGTACTTCTTTTATCTCTTCATGGTCGAAGTAGTTTTCCTTAGTGCTGCGTGTCAGATATTCCCTAAGGATATTTGCACGGGCTCTGGTTGAGTCCTTTTCATTTCTCGTCGCTTGATAACTGGGACACATAGTTCCTCCTGAGAGCGGCAACTTGCGACAATCTCCGGAACCATTGCATTTTTCTACTGCTCGCAACATACCGTCCGTGCTCCCAAAATCAAATACCGTATCTATCTGCCTTGTCTCTTGATCAGCCTCATATCGTAGAGATTCATTCATTGGGTCAGCATCTAAGATCTTACCTCTATTAAATATGTTCTTCGGATCCCAGACGGCTTTGAGTTCGTGATAGAATTGATAAATCTCTTCGCCTACCATCATTGGAATAAAAGGTGCTCGGACTCGACCATCGCCATGCTCTCCACTCAATGATCCCTTATATTTCTTAACTAGTTCGGCTGTATCTCTGCTTATCTCATAGAATTGCTTACGATCGACTGACTTCTTCAAGTCTAGAATCGGCCGTAAGTGAATCTCCCCTGCTCCAGCATGAGCGTAGTGTACCGAACGCTGCCCATAATTGTCGAGGATCTTGTTGAAATCAGCAATATATTCTGGCAGATCATCGAGTGCAACAGCAGTATCTTCGATACAGGCAACTGCTTTAGCATCTCCTTTTATATTCGCTAACAAGCCCAATCCAGCTGATCGCAGCTGCCATACCCTCTTCGTATCAGCTCCATGAACAATGGGAAAGGCATATCCCATCTGATGAGACTTGAGATCCGCAATAATCTCATCACATTGATGATTGAGTCCTTCTCGACTGTCTGCTCTGACGTCCAATAACAAAATTGCCTCAGGGTCGCCTTCAACAAAGAATCGGTTCGCATTTTGGAGTTCGTTTTCCTTGGTACAGTCCAAGATGATCTTATCCATGAGCTCGCAGGCATAGAGCTGATGAGTCATTGCTACTTGAGTGGCCCGCAAACTCTCATCTACTGATGCACAATGAACTGCGACAACAGCTTGATGCTCTGGTGGCGTTGGGTCCAATCTCACCTTTACCGCAGTAATCATCATCAAGGTTCCCTCAGATCCACAGATCAACTTAGCAATATTATAAAGGTCGCCACCTTCAGTGAATGCATCTGAGGCCGCCAGTACATCCAAGGCATATCCCGTGTTACGTCTATGTATTGAAGATTTTGGATAGTTATCGATGATGGTTTGGCGAAACGCACCATCTGAGAGGGACTTTTTAAGATGCTGACGAATAGCACTTTCTAAATCACCACTCGATTCAACACTGTTTTGATTAGCCTTGAATGTCACTCTTGAGCCATCACTCAGCAC
>CAZDHV010000282.1:1588-3820 GCA_964505335.1 uncultured Saprospiraceae bacterium
GTCTGTCCAGCTAATGACGTGCCCGCCGCCCGAGGAATGAGATAAGTGTGCTGCTCGACTGCAAACCGTACAAGCTTGATGATGTCACTATCTGATCGTGGAAATGCGACCGCCTGAGGTATTGCTCGATAGACGGAAGCATCTGTAGCATACAAGACTCTGATCGTATCGTCATAGAGCAAGTCTCCTTCAAGTTGACTCGAGAGATGTTCAAATGCGGACTTGTCTATCTCAATTTTCATAATTACTTAACTCAACCTTGACATGCATATCATCCATTATGAAACTTATTTACTAATCTTTACATTGTCAAAGTTTAGGCACGGCTCACATCAATGATAAGAATATTATATACGACTCTAATAACGATTATCAATTTACAATTAGGCTTGAGCCAAATTGTACAGGATCAGTTTGCCATAAGTAGACCTGCAGGATTTTTTGAAGAAGCATTTCATCTTACTATAATGCCCTCTTCTGAATCAGCAAGAGTCGTCTATACAGATGATCTCAGTGAACCCAATCGCAGCTCTTTGGAGTTTCCTGATAAGTTTAAGATCGACGAATCCAAGATTGTAAAAATCAAGGTGTATGACGGTGTCGACTCGACTCAGACTATCAGCTACACCTACCTAAATATTGAAGATATTCGACAAAGTCAGAATCTCATCTCTGTATCGGAGTCCAAGTTAAAAGCTGCCTTTAAAGCGTTGCCTATAGTTGCCATATCGGGCCCTACAATTGATCCGGTAGATCCTGAGCGTAAGGAAGTACCTGTATCAGCAGAGCTGATCTGGAATGAGCCGAGAATACAGAATATTATCGTCAACGCTGGATTGCAGATATGGGGTGATAGTCCTACAAATCCTAAAAAGAATTTCCGCTTAGAATTTAAGAAGAAGTATGGTGCCAAAAAACTAAATGCTGACATCTTTCACGAAGACAATACCAATAAAGGTGATCGTCATATACCAGCTGTCAGATCATATGACAAGCTATTACTACGGGCAGGTTCTCAAGATGGTTTAAATGCAGAGTTCAGTAATGAACTCACCCCTCAATACATTCGTAATCGAGTGATGTATGACCTAAGCCTTGAAGCCGGGATGTTGGCCCCTCACGGAAGATTCGTCCATCTATTCCTCAATGGAAAATACTGGGGACAGTACCATCTCATGGAGAGACCTGACGAAAGTTTCTTTGAAGATTATCTCCAGGTGGACGAAGATGACATGGAGATCGTAAAAGCTGGAGTTATCTGGCACAAGAGTGATGATACCGATACGATGTGGCATCAAATAGACAGCATCGATTATACCAATATGGATATCGAGGAATTGACGGATCATATTGATCCATGGATGGCTGCTCGATACCTTATTTTCATGGGCTATGCCTCAGGACACGATTGGGGCAAATACAAGAATATGATCGGTTACCGAGGACCTGATGAGCTGACACAAGGTTATCGATTCATGCTCTACGATATTGACTATAGCCTTGCCAATGGAGGTAAGTGGCATCCTGAAAAAAGCAGTGATTATCAATTCTTTAATGCCCCATTCAATAGTAGCGGACCTGTCCCAGCGAACCTTCTTACCAATGCACACTTTAAGAGCATCCTACTTGATGAACTCTATGACCTATGTATAGATAACGACGGAATACTGACCGCAGATCATGTGGGCGAGTTGTATGAAGTAAGAGCCGCAGAAGTAGAACTATCCTTGTTAGCAGAACAAGCACGTTGGGGCAATCACGACTACCAGAGTTACGGATGGCACATTCCTGTGGACAACTGGCAAGTAAATAATGAGTGGAAAATTGAAAAGAAACGAGTCCTGAATACCTTTATCCCCAAAAGAACTAAGGCTCTCATTGCGCATTTTGAAGAGAATGGATATGCGAGCACGCTCCAACCGATTAAATTGAAGGCCAATGTAAAGCGTAGTACCGTGAGTCTGAAGAATCCTAACAAGACTGGTGATATATACTATACGCTCGACGGTAGTGATCCGAGGTCCTTAGATAACACGCTCTCCAATAAAGCAAGCCTCTATGAGGGCGCTATACCTCTGCAAGCTGGAGAAAACACGGTCTTTGCACGTATACTTAGTACTGAAGGCGGTAGCGCCATATGGTCTGCAGCAGCTCCTAAAAAAATATTGATCAAATAGTAAAGTGCCAGCCTAAGACGAAGTAATTAGGACGCATAAATGTAAATCCGCTCTG
>CAZDHV010000283.1:0-3807 GCA_964505335.1 uncultured Saprospiraceae bacterium
GCCGTGGCAGATCCAACGGAAGCAGGTGAAGTGTCATCACCTAAACAGCCAAAGAAATTTAGTGGGCATGTTATTACTGGTGATCTGTTACATGTGTTGAAATGTTCGGCAGAATCGCCTGCAATCAACGAAGTTGAAAAAATGGTCAAATACATTACTGGTAACCATGACAATGCTAGGCTACTTAAGTGTAAAGCATTTTTCATAAAACAAGTTTTAGATGTTCAAATAGTATGGATCACTATCTGTATCTATAGGCGGTAAGGCAAAAGAAAAAGGGCTTCAGTAGAATAGAATTCAAAATGGTCTATGCAATGTCGTCTAAGACAGTTAATCCATTTGTTCTGAATGTAAAGGTAATGACACTTTTGAGTGTTTCTGTTATTGGCTTGTTAATTTGATGTTATTTATAAGTTGTAGACATAAGCCTTGTGCAAATGCCCTAAAAGGCATCGGTTTCAGGCAATTAACTCCTTCTTTTGGCTGTTTTATTATTACATAAAAAGCCAAGAAGCAATAACATCATGTTGACGAAATCAAGATATAACTTTTTGCGCCTGTGAGAATTGATAGACAGCTACGTATACTTTCCCTTCTATTTCTACTTGGTCTCAATTTAGGGATCTCTGCTCAGGATCTATTCTGGATAGGAAATAATGGTAATTGGAATGACGCCGCAAACTGGTCTACAACATCAGGTGGACCAGCTGATGGAAACATACCGACGATAGATAATATGGTCATCTTTGATAATAATTCAGGGCCATGTGCTATTATGAATGATGCTGTTGCAAGATCTATTCTGCATGACAACGGTCAAGAAATTAGGATTGAAGCGACTCTCACAGTAAGCGGCACCTACACTTTTGTAAATGGCTCGATACGAAACGACGGTACTATCATTGCTGCGGCCATCATATCCGATAGTACAATAGATCGCGATTTTGATAGCACAGACGGTACTATCCGGATTTCTGCTTTGGCCCCAGAGGTTGGGACTTTTGCTTTTAATTCAACAAATCTGACCTTTGACGGGATAGACAGTTTAATCTTTCAAGATTCAGATCTATCTAGATTATCAACCGCAGGTTCGCTTGATAATATAAACTATATCGAATTCAGAACGGATGGGGAGATTTTTGGAGATCACGAATTTGATGTATTACAATTGTCGAATACAAAAACACTTTTCCTCGAGAATACATCTACTCAAAGAATCCTCGATGAGATCATAACTGGTGATCCTTGTAATGGACATGCCACAATTTCTGGGTTTTTGAATCAACCTGATCTAGCGGGTTTATTTTTTGCAATAAGTAATTTTCAACCAGAAGGATTCATTTTTAGACGTATCAGATTTGAGACTTCTAATGGGTTTGGCATTGATCTAAGAGACTCAATCGATGGAGGCGAAAACGAGAATGTGCGAAACGCCTCTAATCCAAATCCCAGAGTGCTCTTTTGGGTAGGAGGGACAGGTGAGTGGTATGACATGTCAAATTGGTCTCGCACAAGTGGTGGACCCGGTGGAGAGTGTGTTCCGACTTCACAAGATAACGTCGTTTTCGATGAGAACTCCTTTGATTCAAACTTAGATGTTGTTTCATCAGCCTCGAGTGCTTTTTGCAATAATATCACTTATACCGCTCCTCAAAGTGGTGTGACTATACGACTGCCTAGGATATTTATAAGCAATAACCTACTACTTGAAAGTATCTTTAATTGGGACATTGAGAATGCGATACTAAGTGGAGATAGGGAAGCTGGCGCAAGCCAGCAGCAGATGGTTACAACAAGTGGTAATAGATTACGAAACTTGCGCATCTATAGCGAGCGCAATATTGAATTATTAGATGATCTCAGAGTTCTATTTGACATCACAATAAGTGGATTCTCTTCATCGGTAAATTTCATTACTGATGGCAATGATATAACCACAGGTAGATTCTTTGCTCTTAATAATTCTATGGGTCTGGATCTTAGGGGATCATACATACTTGTGACCGGTTCTATGATTGATACTGAGCAGCCATTAACCATTAGTACATCAGCAATCATCTCTGTCGAAAACACGCAGTGGGAATTAAGTGCTCAAAGCACAGGATTTGAAACTAATGAGAGCGAAATCGGCAGTGTTTGGTTCAGTGATCCGACTGGGTTAGGTCAAGCTATAACTTTAGTAGCGCTCTCAAGTCCAAACTTGAGATTTAGTGGGGACGGCGAAATTTTTGGTGATGACTTCCTGTTAGACAGTCTTATCTTCTCTGCAGGGGGCACCTATCAGATCGACCCAAACAACAATATAGCAGTTAACTCATATTTTGAGTCGCTTGGCGATGTTTGCTTACCGATTACATTCTCAAGCTTTCAGCCCGGCACACAAGAAGAACTTGTAATGCCTGCTTCAGCAATAGTCGCTATGTCCTTTACAAGTATCTCTGATATACGAGCCACAGGAGGTAATGATTTTGATGCGGGGATTGGCAGTGTGGATGTGCAAGGCAATTCTGGTTGGAGCTTTCAAGATCCCAATGCCCAGGATGTAAATCGTTTTCTTGGAGAGGATCAAGTCGTTTGTAATGATACTGAGGAAATCTTATTCAACTTAAATTTTTCTGATGACGATGTCGACAGCGTCATATGGAATGGCAATGAATTACAGACAGCGAGCCCGTTTACTTTTGAACTAAGTACACTCGGGGTTAGGCCATCTATCATTCGAAATGTACGGGCTGAGGTATTCTTCACTAATGGCTGTAGCCAAAGTGATACGGTGAGTATTAGTTTTAATGAGGCTATTAGTTTTGAACTCGGTGACGACAGGACACTCTGCAACGGAGAGCCAGCACAGTTAAACGTAACAGTAGATAATGCACAATATTTTTGGTCTACTGGGGAAGAGACTCAAGCTATTTTTGTTTTCGATGCAGACACTTATACTGTGAGAGTCGATAGTGGCGCCTGTAGTTTTAGCGATACGCTTGTATTGGAGACAATCGATCTTAGCACACTACGAATCGGAAATGATACCACTATCTGTGATAGCGGCATCCTACCAATCGAAGCGCCTTCAGATTTCACAGGAGATATTCTCTGGTCGGACAACAGTACTGGTAACAGTATTACGGCATCACAATCAGGTATATTTTGGGCTGAGTTCTCTCAGGATATCTGTGTATTCAGGGATAGTATAGAGGTGATTTTTGACAGCGCATTTGATATCGATCTTGGCAGGGATACCACACTTTGTAATGGAGCACCACTCATGCTTAGCACTGGGGTTAATGCAGGTAATATATTATGGTCAACAGGAGAAACAACAAGCTCAATTATCATCACTGATGCTGGCACGTATGATGTAACAGTACAGATGGGTAGCTGTGTGGCCGCAGATACGATAGTTGTCCAAACAACAGAAATTGATGCTATCAATCTCGGTCAAGATCAAGTCGTTTGCGGTGATGAAGATGTCATGCTCTCGGTACCAAATGGCTTTATAGGAGACTTTATCTGGTCAACGGGAAGCACCGAAAGAACGATCACAGTAGATACTACAGACATATATGCCATCACAGTAATTGAAGGAATCTGCTCAGTCTCGGATAGTGTGATGATCACATTTGATGAGCCTATCGGGTTTAATCTTACTGGAGATACCAATTTATGTGAAGGTGGCGATGTAACGCTATCGATAGTTGATCTTCCGATGGACACTACTGCTACCATAGAATGGAGCACTGGTGATACGGATGTAGAAAATATTATAGTCAATACCCCAGGAACCTTCACTGCCATTGTAACCAGAGG
>CAZDHV010000284.1:0-1918 GCA_964505335.1 uncultured Saprospiraceae bacterium
AACAGCAGAAAAGAACTCTGGATAAAAGAAAGGATTTCCGCATGCCTATGCGTCCAGATCATGGGCACAAGATGCTATCAGATATTCATTTAGATAGCAATCCTGGATACTCTGCCATAGGACGGCTCAGAGGGTTGGCGGAGTTGAGAGGCTTAGAATATGGAATTAGAAAATCAATTTTGAAATAAATAATTACTACATGTCAACACTTTATGAATCACGGTACGCTTCAAGTCCGCAAGCGGTTAAGAAATACGATACAACAGAATTGCGGGACGAGTTTCTGATTGATGATCTAATGCAAGATGGTAAGATCAAAATCACCTATACTCATTACGATCGATATCTCGCTGGCGGCGCCGTGCCTAAAGGAGCACTTACCTTAGAATCCATTGACCCACTTAAGGCTGATTATTTCTTAGAACGGAGAGAGATTGGAATTATTAATGTCGGTGGAGCAGGAAGTGTTGAGGTAGATGGCACCACATATGAACTGAACCTCAAGGATGCACTATACATCGGAAAGGGAGCTAAAGAGGTAATCTTTAAATCCGATAGTGCTAATAGCCCTGCCAAGTTCTATTTCAACTCTGCACCTGCTCACCACAGTTATCCCACTAAAAAAGTAAGCCTGGCGGAGGCTAATAAAATTGAATTAGGGTCATTCGAGACTGCCAATCATAGGATTGTCAGACAGATGATTATAGGAGGAGTTGTTACTACATGCCAGTTGCAGATGGGGATGACAGAACTAAAAGAGGGCAGTGTTTGGAACACCATGCCTGCGCACGTACATGACCGTAGGATGGAGATATACTTCTACCTCGACGTACCTGAGGGTCACTCTGTATGTCATTTCATGGGTCAACCTCAGGAGACCAGACATATCTGGATGCAAAATCACGAAGCAGTTATTTCTCCACCTTGGTCGATTCATTCTGGTTCTGGGACTTCTAACTACACATTTATCTGGGGTATGGCCGGTGAAAACTTAGACTATAACGATATGGACAAAGTGGTCATCCCTAATTTAAAATAATCAACCATGGACTTATTTGATCTGAACCATAAAATAGCCCTGGTCACAGGTGGCACACATGGACTGGGTATGGCGATGGCTAAAGGCTTAGGTGAAGCTGGGGCCACCATCATAGTCAATGGCAACTCATCAAGTGAAAAAATCGAAAGAGCCGTAGCCTCCTATCGGAGTCATGGTATCCAATCTTATGGATACAAATTTGATGTGTCCAAGGAAGCTGAGGTCATTGCCGCCATAAAGAAAATTGAGAAGGAAGTAGGTCAGATTGATATCTTAGTAAACAATGCTGCTATCATCAAGCGTGTGCCTCTTGCTGATATGGAAGTAGCTGACTTTAAGGAAATTATAGATATAGACTTAGTTGCTCCATTCATTGTATCCAAGCACGTGGTCAAGGGTATGATCGATCGAAAGCAGGGTAAGATCATCAATATCTGCTCTATGATGACCGAGCTCGGTAGAAATACCGTCGGCGCTTATGCCTCGGCGAAAGGTGGACTCAGAATGCTCACTCGTAACATGGCTACGGAGTGGGCTAAACATAACATCCAAGTCAATGGCATTGGACCAGGATACTTTGCGACCTCGCAGACTGAACCCATCCGTAAGGATGGACATCCATTCAATGAATTCATCATTAATAGAACCCCGGCTGCAAGATGGGGTGATCCAAGTGACCTAGCCGGAGCAGCTATCTTTTTAGCCTCCAAGGCAAGCGATTTTGTCAATGGACACATACTTTATGTTGATGGCGGCATATTGGCCACTATAGGTAAACCGAGTAATGAAAATTAGCATCTAACACTATGGCTTCGTTCAAATACTTTGTGCTTGCGTTATTCATTCTGTCATGTATCGCTTGTAATACGCCTCAAGCAC
>CAZDHV010000284.1:2018-3804 GCA_964505335.1 uncultured Saprospiraceae bacterium
ATGAAGGAGGCTGGCACCCCAGGAGGAACTCTTACCAGTGGTATCGACGCTTGGCTCAAGCGAGTAGATTATCCCATCATAGATAAGTGGTATCATAAAGAGACAACAGACCAAGGCTCCTATCATGAGGATACCGGAGAAGGTCTCGATAATTTTCATGTTGGCGTGAGCAGAGGCATAGGTGGAAGTGCAGTAAGAGTAGATGGGGACTATTTAGTTTCTAAGAACTTCGTTTCATGGAAAACACATCGCGTCGGTCCCATAAGAACTAGCTTTACACTGACATACGATAGCTGGAGTGCAGGAAATCATTCAATCAGAGAATCCAAAACAATCACCTTAGATAGAGGCTCTCATTTCTCAAACTTCAATTGTTCTGTAGAAGGAATAGATACGATGGCCATCGGCATGACCTTGCACGAAAATGATGGTCATACCACAGTGGACTTGGATAATGGATGGACATCCTACTGGCAGCCTCATGGAGATTCAGAATTAGGCATGGCCATAATTGTTGGCGATGGTGCCATGGTTGATTCTGACAAATATCTGACCGAAGCTAAGGACGAGAGTAATCTCTACTCCCATATCAAAGTAGACAACAATAAAATTTCATACTACGCAGGTTTTGGTTGGCGCAAAGGTGGTCAGTTCAATAGTCAGTCTGAGTGGAATGATTACATAAAAAGATTTGCTCAGCAGCTTCAGGACCCATTAAAAGTAGAATACAAGTAATATGCCTCTTCTCAGAATTGCTATTCTATTCATTCTAATTATGACATTCAATGGTTGTCACCAACTGAATGATGTGACGATCTTGCGACTCGGGCATGGTCTTGATGTCAACCATTCGGTTCATAAGGCAATGGTGAGAATGGGTGAGGAATTAGAGGAATTGTCATCGGGGCAAATGAAGCTTAAGATTTATCCTAGCCAGCAATTAGGTACGGAGCGTCAATGCCTTGAACTATTACAGATAGGGAGCTTGGACATGACTAAAGTCTCCGTAGGAGTCCTTGAGAACTTTGCACCAGAGATGAAAGTCCTTGGCCTACCTTATATGTTTAGAGATCGGGCACATTCCTTTAGTGTATTAGATGGTCCTATAGGCCAAGACTTGCTGGACAAAGGAGAGAACTATTGGCTAAAGGGTTTGGGATATTACGATGCTGGCAGTCGGAGTTTCTATACAAAGGAGAATCCCGTCAATAGTCCTGAAGATCTAAAGGGTCTGAAAATCAGGGTCATGGAAAGTGTTACTGCTATGGACATGGTTCGTGGATTGGGCGGCTCTCCAACACCTATTTCATGGGGTGAACTATACACCGCATTACAACAAGGCGTTGTAGATGGCGCAGAAAACAATCCACCCAGCTTTTACTTATCCCGCCATTATGAGGTATGCAAATATTACTCACTTGACGAACATACCGTACTCCCTGACGTACTCTTGGCGAGTACACATCTATGGAACGAGCTCAACGACCAACAACAATCATGGCTAAAAGAAGCGGTATCTAAATCAATAACCTATCAGCGAGAGCTATGGATGACATCAGAAAATGAAGCTTTGGAAGCAATTACAAAAGCCGGGGTACAAATCATTAGGCCTGACAAGACTCTGTTTTCAGAAAAAATCAAGGATACTTTTGAAAAATATAAAGATGACAAATCCATGTCTGAGCTGATTCAGTCGATTCAGAATACAAACTAGCTAATACTATTCAACCTTAATGCTGTCATATGGCACAAATTAGAAACACTATAGATCTCATTCTTTCTAAGA
>CAZDHV010000285.1:0-3791 GCA_964505335.1 uncultured Saprospiraceae bacterium
CATAATCCCCTGATACAGTTCGTAGCTAAGGGTAATTATGCATTCATCCTTTTACATGCCATCGTGGGTATCATGTTGGCATTTAAAAATAAGAAAGCCAAGGGATCGAAATATGCCGTATCAGCTAAGAACAAAAGCTCGTGGGCCTCAAATCAAATGGCTTTATTAGGATCCTTGATTTTTGCATTTCTATTAATGCACATGTGGCATTTTTGGTTTCAGTTAAAATTTAGGGAGAAGTTACTGCCTATGGTCAGCTATGACGGAGTAGAGGTTGTAGATGCCTACAGCAAGGTTGTTGGTATAATGGAACAACCTATATGGGCAGGACTATATCTCATCGGTTTATTGGTGTTAGCCTTTCATCTATGGCATGGATTCGCAAGTGCCTTTCAGACCTTGGGCCTTAGACATAAGAAATATACACCACTGATTAGTGGCCTTGGCAAAGCATACGCCATATTGGTCCCATTGGGATTTGCAGTATTGCCATTGTACATACTCTTCACACAATCAAAGTAGGAACATGCCATTAGATAGTAAAGTACCAGCAGGTGAATTAGCAAATAAGTGGGTAGACTACAGATCTACTATGAATCTTGTTGCTCCTAATAACAAGCGAAGAATTGAGGTTATCGTGGTTGGCACAGGATTAGCTGGCGCATCGGCAGCTGCTACATTAGGGGAGTTAGGATACAGGGTTAAGTGCTTCTCGTTTCATGATAGTCCCAGACGTGCGCATAGTATCGCTGCTCAAGGTGGCATTAACGCCGCTAAGAATTATCAAAATGACGGTGACAGCGTCTACAGATTGTTTTATGACACCATAAAGGGTGGAGACTATAGATCTCGAGAAGCTAACGTGCATCGACTTGCTGAGGTTAGTGTTGATATTATTGATCAATGTGTGGCGCAAGGAGTTCCATTTGCCCGTGAGTATGGTGGAGGTCTTGCCAACAGATCATTTGGTGGTGTACAAGTATCACGAACGTTTTACGCTAAGGGGCAGACTGGTCAGCAATTGTTAATCGGTGCCTATCAAGCACTGAGCAGACAGATATCTACTGGCGCCGTGACGATGTACAATCGTCACGAGATGCTCGACGTAGTGAAGATTGATGGTAAAGCAAGAGGCATCATTGCAAGAAATAATAAGACTGGCGAAATAGAAAGATTTGCAGGTCACTGTGTAGTTCTAGCTACTGGTGGTTATGGTAATGTATTCTATCTATCTACTAATGCGATGATGTCGAATGTTACTGCTGCTTGGAAAGCTGTTAAGCGTGGCGCGCTCATGGCCAATCCATGTTACACACAGATACACCCGACTTGTATTCCCGTATCTGGAGAATACCAATCTAAACTGACGCTGATGTCAGAGTCGCTTAGAAATGATGGTCGTGTATGGGTACCTAATTCGCTTGATGATGCTAAAGCCATAAGAGAAGGGAAAAAGACAGCACTCGATATTGCCGAGGGAGATAGAGATTACTATCTCGAAAGAAGATATCCAGCGTTTGGAAACTTGGTGCCTCGTGATGTAGCCTCCCGTGCTGCTAAGATTGCATGTGATGAAGGCAAGGGCGTTGCACCTACTGGCTTAGCTGTTTATCTCGATTTTGCTTCGGCGATAGAGAGATACGGTAAGGCAGAGGCGATATCTAAAGGCATGTCCAATCCATCCAAAGAAGTGATCACAGAAATGGGTGAAGCAGTAGTCGCTCAGAAGTATGGCAACCTCTTTGACATGTATGCTAAAATCACTGGGGAGAATCCATACAAGATGCCGATGAAGATCTACCCGGCAGTACACTATACGATGGGAGGACTATGGGTAGATTATAATCTAGAAACTAATGTTCCTGGTCTCTTCTCATTAGGAGAATCAAACTTCTCAGATCACGGCTCTAATAGGCTTGGTGCCTCTGCATTAATGCAGGGTCTTGCTGACGGTTACTTTGTGATCCCTTATACAATTGGTCAGTTCCTGTCTAATGAGATAAGAACAGCGCCTATAGATCCTAACCAAGAAGCATTTGACGAAGCAGAAGCTGGAGCTAAAGAGCTTCTCACTAAGTTGATATCGGTTAAAGGGAATCAGTCGGTGGAGTCATTCCACAGAAGACTTGGCAAGTTGGTCTGGGAATACTGTGGTATGTCACGTAATGCAGAAGGCCTTGAGAAAGGTCGAGTTGCAATCCGAGCACTCAGAGAGGAGTTCTATCGAGATGTGTTCGTTCCTGGAGACGCCAATGAGTTTAACCCAGAACTAGAAAAAGCGGTACGTGTCGCAGACTTCCTAGAACTGGGTGAGGTGATGATGGTCGATGCGCTTAATCGTAATGAATCCTGTGGCGGCCACTTCCGTGAGGAGTATGCTACAGAGGAGGGTGAGGCTAAGAGAAATGATGAAGACTATGCTTATGTCGCCGCATGGAGCTGGAGAGATGATGGCAATCATGTATTACACAAGGAAGAATTAAAATTTGAAAACGTCGAGCTTAAAACAAGAAGCTACAAATAAGATAGATTATGTCAGATATGAAACTCAAACTCAAAGTCTGGAGACAAAAGAATAACCAAAGCAAGGGTTCTTTTGAAGAACATACTGTGCAGGCTTCTGAACACATGTCTTTTTTGGAGATGCTAGACGTTCTCAATGAGCAATTGATCTCGGAGAAGAAAGATCCTGTAGCATTTGAGCATGACTGTAGGGAAGGTATCTGCGGTACCTGTAGCATGGTGATCGATGGCCAACCTCATGGACCACAGAAAGGCACTACAACCTGTCAACTTCATATGAGACAGTTTAAGGATGGGGATACTATCGTCGTTGAACCATACAGAGTAGCCGCATTTCCAATAATGAAGGATCTGGTAGTAGATCGTACAGCATATGACAGCATCATTCAGGCTGGAGGTTATATCTCTATCAATACTGGACAAGCGCCAGATGGCAACGCCATTCCGATAGAAAAAGATACAGCTCTTGCGGCGTTTGATGCGGCAGCATGTATAGGTTGTGGGGCATGCGCAGCAGCCTGCCCTAATGGTTCTGCCATGTTATTTACTTCTGCTAAAATTGCGCACTTAGGACAATTGCCTCAAGGCCAAGTCGAGCAGACCAAGCGAGTCCGAAGTATGGTCGCCCAGATGGATAAAGAAGGGTTTGGATTCTGCTCTAACATCAGAGCATGCGAAGTAGAATGTCCTAAGGAGATCTCTACAGAAAATATTGCAATGTTGAACCGTCAGTATATGAAGGCATCATTGGTAAGTGAGTAGTTGCCCTATTCCATTGCTAACACAATAGTCTCACTCCAAAGTGTCGTTGCTTTCTGAGTTTCTTCGCTATTATCCCAGTATTCAGGAGTATTCTTGAGGTGAATGTATTCATTCAATGCCAACACTTCTCCAGTCTTTGGCTCCGTGCCGAAAGGCATTCTATTTTGTACATATAATCTCTGAAGTGGAATATTAAACTCTTCTGAAATGGATGCCATACTATCTTCTTGCTTGACAACATACTCGCCACGAGCAGTTCGATTATGCTTCTTCTTGTCAGAATGTGCCGCTACATCTGTATGGTTTGATGGAGCTGTTGTGGCCTGATCACTTTCATATGTGTGGTTGATGACCACTGGTTCATGTGATGTCGACGTTCTAGTCTGACTAGGTCCCTGTTGGACAACTGCCAATTCCGCACCTTCAGGATAGATCCCCATATCAAGTTCATAGAGTCTATAGTTTTCTATTATCCCAATCAACTTGCTGGGATAATTAGGGTCCGT
>CAZDHV010000286.1:0-3780 GCA_964505335.1 uncultured Saprospiraceae bacterium
AATCATCCTTCTGCAGGCATAGTTGATGTAGTACCCTTCATTCCGATAAGGGGAATTGACAAAGTCGCTCTCAAGGCATGGGTGGATCAATGGGCTGCACAAGTTTCGGATACACATGAAGTTCCTATTATCTACTATGGGCACATAGCGAGCCAACCCAAGCAACAACATCTTAGTGATATCAGACGAGGAGGGCCAGATCGAGCTAATCGGAGATTACAAGAAGGACAACTTTTAGCAGACTATGGACCAAGCACTAGCCATCCCAAATTAGGGATAAGTAGTTGGACGGTTCGGGATTATATGGTAGCCTACAACGTGAGCCTCAACACAGAGGATATAGAGATAGCCAAAAGCATTGCCAAGGATATTCGCAAATTAAGAACGGTAGAAGAACGGTTACATAATGTCAGAGTATTGGGCTGGATAACAGAGGAATATAGTTGTGTTCAGATCTCTGCGAATCTATATGACATAAATAAAATGACTATGAAAGATTTTTATGACTTAGTTGTTGAGATGTCCGACGGGTATAAGGTCGAAGTGTTGGGATCTGAATTAATAGGCATGACTTTATTCAAGGGGATGTCAGAACATTGCAATGAAGGCAATGTCGATTCTGTCATTGACTACTTGCGTCTTTCTTGCCATGAGCCTTTTATAAAAGACGAGCGAATTCTTGAATTCGTGATCTGACATAGTCACTCTTCAACATCTTCAATGATATAGAAACCTTCAGCCCCCTGTTTTTGATAGAGGGGCATAAGTATCCTACCGGTTTGAGGAGCGGCTATAGTCACGCCGTTATGTTCTGCGAGAGAATCACCTTTTTTAATACGCTTAAAGTTTAAGAAACCCTCGAGCGTTTCATAGGTGTCCCCATCTTCTATAGGGTGTCTATATATCAGCCTTGATACCTTAGGTAAGCCTTGTGAATACTGTTTGAGAATGTCGTCATGTATGCTTTCGACATCTGTACTATCGACCATATTGAGATGTTTCATACAGTTGATCATTGCCGCTATCGCCCGATTTACACTCAACGGATCTAGGTGTCTACCAGATTCGAAAGTGAGAGCGTGAATTGCCTGCCTGTCGTAGTCGGGGTTAAAATATTCCATTATAGTACCTCTGATGTTGTCCATCATATTGAGGATTACAGGGGCATTGAGACTCTTAGATATGTTAAGGGATTTTTGTCCTGGTCCAGGAATAGAAAATATGCCTCCATCGGACGAGGTGGTATGAAGGTCAAGTAGGATTACATCACGATGATTAGAGTTTGTAAGCTTGTCATTGATTAATTCGATGATTTCATGCTTTTCGGTTAATTCATTGATCTCTCGACCCCACGTTGTTGGTGTCTCTATCCAGATTCTATTGAGATCGTGATCGATAAACCGCTGGTTTCGCTCAAAGGCTTTCAGATTCCCAATCAACCCAAGAATTTCACCCCTGAATTGAAAGTTGTGGTTGGTAATCGGCTCTACCTCCAGCATCTTAAATAGATACTCCAGGGCCTTTACGCCTGCTGGCTCATTACCGTGCATCGCCGCCATGACGATAAGCAAAGGACCCTCAAGGTCGTGTGTATATCTACCGATCAGTCTATTAGGCATTATTGCGTGATGAGATATTTAATGGTAAGTAGTGTGAAAAGGCTTGGCATGATTTTCGGTCTCTATCTAGTACCCAATGTATAACCTGTGATGATTATTTTGTTTGTTCTGTCGCTACTTTTTTCAACTACTGATGATATTAAGATGGACTATATCAAAAAATATAGCCCAGTAGCAATTGCCGAGATGAACCGAACAGGAATCCCTGCAAGCATTAAGTTAGCGCAGGCTCTTCATGAAAGCAATGCCGGTGCATCTCACCTTAGTTTGGAGTCCAATAATCACTTTGGAATAAAATGCAAATCATACTGGCAAGGAAGCACTTATTATCATAAGGATGACGATTATAACTCGGACGGAAGTCTAATTAATTCTTGCTTCAGAGCTTATGATACGCCTGTTGATTCATATGTTGACCATTCTAATTTTATCGTTAACAGCATAAACTATGGAGGCCTTGTCAAGAGTTGTGGCAATGACTATGTAGCCTGGGCAAGAGGATTACAGCGATCTGGCTATGCAACAGATCCAGCCTATGCAGAAAAACTCATCAAAATAGTCGAGAACTATCAACTCTACCAATACGACTAACATTACACCCTGATTGTAAATGCCTTAAATGTTAAAATTTTCACATATATAATTTTTATATATATGATAATTTTAATTATACTTGCAATGCATTTGGCTGTCTCAGCCATGTCAACTGAATTCTACCACCTGATCTGAATTGATAAATAGTTAGCCTATTTATTAGAATCGTATTGCATAGTATATTAAACCCAAGTACAATGAATCTTTCAAAACTGGTTGTTATAACTGGTCTTTTTTTCACCGTAAGCTTTACAGTAAGTGCACAGGTTAAGATCGGAGATAATCCATTAGAAATAGCTACAGATAGATGGTGGGAGGTACAGAGAGAAGGAGTAAATGAGTTTTTAATTGTTACCGACAGTCTATTCTTCGGTCGCACATCTAATCCTACGAGCAGTACGGCAGATCCATTGATGCTCAAGCTATTTGGCTATGGATTGGAAAACTTCACCTTTGGAGCTGGAGACCAAGCCAGTAATGGGGATGGGAATAATTACTTCTTAGCGCCATCAGTTAATGGAGAGGTATTAGAGGTTCCTATGAACTTATCCTTAGTAATTCAGGACAGTGTTACTGCAGATCTCTCGGTAACCAATGGCGTTGATACGTTTGGAACAATAAACCTCTTTGCTTTAGATTCCATCTTCGCAACAGACATAGCAGTTGCTGATTCAATTAGTACCATACGTACTTTAATCAATATGTCCAATAGTTCAGATAATGATACGATAACTGGTAACGAGTATATCGATGAGATCAATATTATAGGCGATAGTACTTTAGAGTTTGTTGAAAACATTGCTGGAAGGCTTGGCTCAGAGAACCGAATTACTGTCGACCTAAGTCCGATACTGGAGGGCAATACGTTTTACTTAGCAGATGGTACTCTTGATGAGGATAGAATCGTAACTGGAGATAACAATAGCCTTAGTTATAATGGGATAGATACACTTGGCGTTGATGCTACCTTTGTCAATATAGATGGTGAAGAGGTCGCCATACAAATAGATGGTCAAGATATCGTAATGATCAATGCTGCAGAAGATGTAAAGATTAGATCAACAACATTAGATAGTATTCTGGCATTAAATGGCACAAATGGATCTGTGACATTAGGGGAGTACGGTGCAGGGAATTTTAATGTATCGGATTTTACCACAATATTGGTAGTAGATGCTCAGGGTAATATTCGCGAGACCACTGCCGACGATATTCTCGGTGCACAAGTCGATAGTACGATCTATAACAATGATGGTGTATTGACTGGAGACAGAAATTTAGATGGAGCAGATAATGACCTAAGCTTTACAGATATAGGAGCCTTAGTTGATAGCTCGGCTACTAGCCTTAGTACGACAACGGGTTCTAATACGATAGAGAGTACTGGAGGCGAAGTGGTTATCTCAGCCACAGATAATGTAGACATAACATCGGACAGTACTTTAGTAGGCGGAGAGCTTAGATTTTCTAACTATGGCGACACGTCACAAGTTGGTGACTTTACAACTTTTTTAGCTGTGGATACCGATGGCAATGTAATCGAAGTTACCGCGGATCAGATATTAGC
>CAZDHV010000287.1:0-3779 GCA_964505335.1 uncultured Saprospiraceae bacterium
GCCGCCAAGTGAGTTCCCCCCTGAGTTGTATTCTGCCCATTGACAAAGGAATAATATTCTTCGCCATATTGATTGCCATGTGTGATCGCGAGCTCGATATCTTCTCCTATGAGATGTACGATAGGATAGCGCAATTGCTCCGGCTTCGTCTTATTCTTAAGGAGATCGAGCAGCCCATCCCTACTATAGAGTGTCTTATTATTGAAATGGATTTTGAGACCAGCATTCAGATAGGCGTAATTCCATAGCTGATTTTCGATATACTCAGATCTAAATTTGTAGTTCTTGAATATTTCAACATCAGGATAGAACGTCATAATCGTTCCATTGGCCTCAGTTGTTTTACTGATCTTATGGTCTTTGACGAGGACGCCATGCTCAAACTCTGCAACCTTAGACTTGCCGTCTCGTATGGCTTGAACTATGAAATGGCTTGATAATGCGTTGACGGCCTTAGTACCTACTCCATTAAGACCTACTGATTTTTTAAATGCTTTTGAGTCGTACTTGCCGCCTGTATTAATCTTAGAAACACAATCAATAACCTTTCCCAGCGGAATACCACGACCATAATCTCTGATAGAGGCCTGGCCTTCCTTCACGGAGATGAAGATCTCTTTACCATGACCCATCACATATTCATCGATTGAGTTATCGACAATCTCTTTTAACAATACATAGATTCCATCATCTTGGGCCGAGCCATCACCTAGCTTTCCGATATACATACCAGGACGAAGTCTGATATGCTCCTTCCAGTCCAAGGATTTGATATTATCTTCTGTGTATTGTACTTCTGCCATGGCGCACTGGGTATTATAAAAACAAATTATCTGTTATTGACATTCATTGTGGTCACAATATCAACAACTTATATAATTTACAAATGTAATAAAGAGGTATAACTAATGTAAAGGCTGTCTCTCAGATCTTAGTATTTAGCGTATTTTTGTATCAATTTTTCAGATCATGGCGATAGATATCATTTCGGCTTTTATAATCTCTTATGCCTTCTACCGTGGATTCACTAATGGATTGATCGGGACCGTTGTGGACACGCTATCTATCGTGATCGGTGCTGTTATTGCGTTAAAATTTTCTCCTGCCCTTACGCCACACCTTCAGCAGGTAGTAAATGTCGGAGCCTTTGCTCCATGGATCAGTTTGATATTAGTTTTTTTCGTTGTTCTTTTTATCCTAAGGTTCATCGGTAAGCAGATGGAAGGGGTACTCAAGTCAGCTAATCTGAACATTATTAATCAGTTGGCTGGAGGAGCACTTTTGGGTTTTGTAGTAGCTTTTCTGATGGGCGGGTTGATCGTATTTTTATCTAATCAAAATATACTTACTGCAGACTACACAGAGAAGAGCACGCTCTACAGTCATTTGGTTGCCGTCAATAGAGATGGAGGTTGGGTTATCGATGGGTTGAAAGATCTGTTTACAGAATTTTGGTCTCAATTTTCTAGTGCTGTGGATAGCGTAGATAAGAAGATATAAGTATAACTATTATCCCTATTGATCATTGATCCCCTTCCAAATCATGTCCTTAAGGGTATCAACTCCTTGCCCTGTAACTGAAGAAAAGAAGTGCACTCGGATATCCTCTGGAAGATCTTCCATCATCAGCTCTTTAAGTTCCTCATCTATTAAGTCAGCTTTAGAGACACCCAGCAACTTGGGCTTATAGAGCAGTTCGGGATTATACATTTCCAATTCCTTCAGGAGGATTTCATATTGTTCTCGGATGCTATCGCTCTCCGCAGAAACCAGAAATAACAGCAGACTATTTCTTTCTATGTGTCTCAAGAATCGATGTCCAAGACCCTTCCCCTCATGTGCTTGCTCGATGATACCCGGTATATCTGCCATGACAAATGACCGACTGTCTCGATAGGAGACGATCCCAAGGTTAGGAACTAAGGTCGTAAAGGGATAATTGGCTATTTTAGGTTTAGCGGCACTGACTACTGATAGGAGTGTTGACTTTCCCGCATTGGGAAATCCTACCAAGCCGACGTCAGCAAGTACCTTAAGCTCGAGAATCTTCCATTCTTCTGAACCTGGTATCCCAGGTTGAGCATATCGAGGACTTTGATTAGTAGATGACTTGAAGTTAGAATTCCCCAGTCCACCTTTACCTCCAGCTACCAGGATATAGCTCTGGTCTGGCTCTACAACTTCGAAATGCACTTCTCCAGTTTCGGCATCTTTTGCTACCGTGCCCAGTGGAACCTCAAGAATGATATCCTTTCCACTTGATCCTGACCTTCTCGACGCTCCACCTACCTCACCATGTCCAGCTAAGACATGCTTACGATATTTTAAGTGTAGCAGGGTCCATAGTTGAGGATTAGCTCTCACGATGATGTCTCCGCCTTTCCCTCCATCTCCACCGTCTGGTCCGCCACGTGGCTGCAGTCGATCTCTGAAGAAGTGGCTACTGCCAGCACCTCCATTGCCAGAGCGGCAACAGATCCTTACGAAGTCTACAAAATTGCGCTCAGACAAATTATGAGATGGACTGTATCAACTCATTGAGTCGATTGTTGATCTCATCTATAGTACCTACACCAGCAATTTTTGTGGATAGGCCTTGCTGCTTATAGTAGTTGTATACTGGTTCTGTTTCTGACTTATAGACCGTGATCCTCTTACGTATGACTTCTTCATTGGCATCATCTGCCCTGCCTGAGGTCTTTCCTCTTTCTAACAGTCGCTTAACGATCTCGTCATCATCTACGTCCAATGCGATAAGCGTATTTACTCGTTCTCCTGACTCATCCAATAAAGCATCTAATGCTTCTGCTTGAGGGATAGTCCTTGGGAATCCATCAAAGATGAATCCATTGCTATCAGGAAAGTGGCTAATCTTATTTTTTAGCATGCCTACCGTGACTGCATCAGGCACTAGCTGCCCCTTATCCATATATGATCGAGCTTCCTGACCCAAGGGTGTATTATTCCCCAGTTCATATCTAAACAGATCTCCAGTAGACACTTGAATCAACCCAAATTTCTTTTCTAACATCTTCGCTTGGGTTCCCTTGCCCGATCCTGGAGGGCCAAACAAAATGACATTTGTTCTCACGCTATTGCTTTTAGTACTAAATAATGATCTTATATAACCTAACCAGCTCATCTTAGTTATTAGTGGTTCAGGGACGCCAAAGATATTACTTTATAGATCTTATTGGACCAGTAGGGCGACGAGCTAATATCCTCTTCTATAACACCCCGGGATGAAGTACTATGGACGACACGAACCTCACGAGAATTTACCTGAGATATGATTGATACATGAAATACGCGACCTCCCTTCTTATAGAACACCAAATCGCCCGGCTGAGCATCTTCTATATTAACTGAGCGACCTAATGAAGACATCACAGCGGCAGAACCACCTATGCTGATATCGTGCTTGTCATATACATACTCTACAAGACCTGAACAATCGAAGGACTTCGGGCCTCGACTGGCATATTTGTACTTCGACCCAATCTCAGATTTGGCAGAATTAACGATCTGTTGTCCTAAATTATAAGTGTTAGAATCATACACTAACTCTTTGCTGCTCGAGCAAGAGACCGTAAACGCAACGATTACAATAATCGCCCAAGATGACAACTGTGAATAAGAGATATGCTTGATTATCCTTCTGTAGAAGTTTCAGCTTCGTCACCGCCTTCAGCACCACCTTCATCAGCACCACCTTCTTCATCTTCTCCATCATCTCCTTTAAGCGCTCTTGGCACCTCAACAATGGCGATCGGAATAGC
>CAZDHV010000288.1:0-3777 GCA_964505335.1 uncultured Saprospiraceae bacterium
TGGCGATGGTTTGCAAGAGCACAAACCAATGATGAAGAGTAATAGAACTTTAATTCTCATGTGTGTCTAATTTTTGAAGTGCGTCATTGACGAATTGATGCCATCGACGTTCCCAATGTTTAAGCGCAATTATTTTTTCTGATGGGCTTAGTGCCGAATATATGATGCCGTTTTTGCTGAGTTTTTTAAGATCCTTGAGGTCCAGCTGCCAGGCCATGTAGATATGCCAGTAGTCATAGCTCAATCCTTCATAATCAAAGATCATAGGATCGTCAGAGCTAATGGATATATCTATGCCTTCGGATATATAGCTATATGCTGGATGAAGTCTCAAGTCTCTGATATACCCCAGAACTTGATTGCTGATTGGGTTGACTTCGATACAGATGTTTTCCTTCTTGACGAGCTCCATCAACTGGGGATATCTGAAGAGGTTAAATCCATGGCCTATGCGCTTACTACCCAGCAATATGGCATCGTATAGATTTTGATTGTCTACCCAATTACTCTCGCCATCATGAAGGTATAAGTCAAGAGGGTAGGTCGCCTCCTTATTGAGCTCTGAGAGCTTTAAGAAGCTCTCCAGATGATAGTGTGTAGTATGTCCAGCATCTTCTTCTGCGACCAAGTCATAACCCACTAATATATCAGGGTAACGCTGCCTCATCTCTAAGGCGGTTTTCATATCAGTGCTGATCAGCTCATTGGATCTAAATCTTAGATTGGCGTGAATGATCTTGAGTGTGAAGTCTGGATGCCGCTTCTGAACACGCTTGATCGCACCTCGCATGATGGTCGCGAACTCGGCTGCATCATTAGTTCGTGTGTCAGTAGATGTTGTATACAGCAGGTTTTTAAAAGGCATCCTGAGTTCGACATGTTGCACACCATCTTCGGCAAGAAGAGATAAACCATGCACCAGGTAATCTTCAAAATTCTGGTCGTAATTTACAAAACCTTCAATGCGCTTGAACACACCCTCAAACCTTTTCCAAACATCTACTGAGTCCTGGTCGACTGATTGGTCAAATAGGAAGTAGCTTCTAAATTCTTCGATATTTTTATCATTATTTAGCACTTCATATGCTGGAAAATAGCCCGTTGGCACTGAGCTAATATTGTAGGCATGTAGGATGCCCTTGTCTGAAGGAACCTCATCAGACCAATAGACATACATCTCTGGCTGGTTCTGTGCACGATCTATGATCCAATCCAGATTGCCCATCGCTGAGGTATGAACATGTAGAGCCGCCCCTTTGGGCATGATCTTTAGGATATCAAAAATTTCAGTAGACTCGACATGTTCCTTCGATCCAAAGAAGTTGCGAGCAGGAGGGAAATAATGAGTCTCCTTGTAATGATCTATAGCTGTCGTTTGGATATTGCTCAATAGTTCATTGAGATGGGCTTCCTGAGGATTGAGCACGATATCATGAGAAAAAGATTGGCTTTTGTGATGGGCAACGAGCTTATCTCTCAAAGTGGAGTATTGATCCAGATTCTTATAACTCGAACATGCCGTGCACAGGAAGCCTACAAAAAGCCAACAAACGACGTGATAGATATTGGTCATGATCATCTCAAGTTGGCGTAATGATAAATAATCTATAATTAATAGCTGAGTCAAAGCGCAGCGTTATTGTTATGCTTAAATATTCTTGATCTCAATGACACGTACCTAATTTGATAGGCTCTTTTCCTATGTTAGTGTGATGGATCGGTTTTTTCAGATACACCAATCTGGTAGTACAATTTCTAAAGAGCTTACGGCAGGGTTGACCACATTCTTGACCATGTCCTATATCATTTTTGTCAATCCATCGATACTGTCTCAGACAGGCATGGACTATGCATCTGTTTTCGTGGCTACCTGTATTGCTGCAGCCATTGGAACATTGGTGATGGGCTTAATTGCACGTTTACCATTTGCACAGGCTCCGGGTATGGGCCTGAATGCGTTTTTTACGTTTACAGTAGTTTTCGGTCTTGGTTATAGCTGGCAAGAGGCACTTGCGATCGTGTTCTTATCCGGAGTATTGTTCTTGGGATTGACAATTACAGGAGTCAGGGCATATATCATTAAGGCGATACCGACTTTTATAAAGTTTGCTATTGCTCCTGGCATAGGCCTATTTATAGCCTTGATAGGACTCAATAATGCCCAAATTATTGATATCAACCAGGGACCTATTATTAGCTTGATTAGTGGCATGGACACGCTAGAAAAAGATGCAATAATTGGTGCTGTCAAAAACGCTGGTCCACAGATATTACAGCTTGGCTCGCTGAGTAATTCCTCTGTATTATTATCGCTAATTGGATTTCTGATATTGACGGCATTGATGGTTCGTCGTGTTCCCGCGGCTATGATATGGTCTGTTCTGATAACTACAATTATTGGTATTCCTATGGGTGTCACTCAGATCCCAGACAGCTATGATGTAGCAGATATTACGATGGCGAGCACAGCATTTCAGCTCGATATAGCTTCTTTATTCTCTGCTGAGCGATCTATTATATCTGTGATCGTGGTGATCATAAGTTTCACCATGGTAGATCTACTGGATACCCTAGGGACGCTCATCGGTACTGCCAACAAGGGCGACCTATTAGATGAGGATGGTAATCTGCCTCAGATGGATAGAGCCTTGTTTGCCGATGCGACAGCTACGACTTGTGGAGCGCTGTTAGGCACATCATCGGTCACCACGTATATCGAGAGCGGCGCTGGCGTCATTGCTGGCGGTCGTACGGGCTTAACCGCTGTGACCACTGGTGTGCTTTTTCTATTGGCAATTCTATTAGCGCCTGTGGCTGGGGTGGTGCCCGTGGCGGCAACATCTCCTATACTTGTGATGGTCGGAATATTGATGATGGAAGGGGTTAAGAAGATAGACCTCAACAATCTAAAGATTGCTATACCTGCTATTGCTATGATCATCATGATGCCTTTCACGTATAGCATAGCCAATGGAATTGCGATTGGATTGATGCTCTATGTATTTATATCTATGATTATGGGAGAATGGAAAAATGTAAACCCTGTTTTGATTATACTGGTCATTCTATTCTCACTGAAGTACATCGTTATATGACACTGCTATTATCTGGGCACTCACGAGTGTCTCGCTAGTCGCTCATTGATATCTTCATTTGAGGTGTGACCAAACCACTGTTCCAGGATTTCATAGTCTCTGTTAAAAAGTACAAAAGAAGGAGACCCTCTGAATTGATTAATCGTAAAGGTCATATACGCATCAGATTGCTTTTGTAGTTGACCGACAATTCTCATGGCTGCAGCTTTTTTCTCCCCTTCAGCAAGTTGATCATATGAAGGGTGTTGTTCGAGGATAGCATGTGCGGTTTCTTCTATTCGATCTGACCCCATCTTGGCATCCATTAAAATAGGAAAGGTGATCTTATAGGGGAGCTTATCATGACCATGCTGGTTCATGAATGACAAGGAGTGATCGACTAAGTGTCCCTCATTTATGAGTCGCTTGGTATTCTCTACATTGTTATAGTTATAGTATTGAAATGCTGTAGAGAGGCCCACAATTCCTAATCCTTCATTCGCAGAATCATATAAATTCTGAACAAGAGGGATAGCACTTGCTATGCATCCTGGGCAATTAACTTGAAACACGATCATTAGATTAAGATCCTGAGGTTTGAAATCACCTTGGATTTTTTCTGAGATGGAGAGATGAAGTTTGGTCATAATACTATTAAGTGTCTTGTCAAAAGAAAGTTCAAAATATGGACGCCTTAGTGATG
>CAZDHV010000289.1:0-3761 GCA_964505335.1 uncultured Saprospiraceae bacterium
ACTTATCAGGATCAATGAAAGACTCTAAGAAGCTCTCCTTGATAGACTGATTGATTAACTCGATAGCGACGCCATACGGGCCTTCTTGCTCTCCCTCATATACGAGCTCAACCTTTCCAGTAATACTCGGTATAATCCCCCAGAAGTCAGTAATACGCACAGACGTGCGTTTATCTCCGTTGATCAAGGCACGACGCTCAGCAGCGCTGACGAGATTTTCAAGTGCCGATATGCTCATACGGGCTGAAACACCAGACTTCTCGTCCACGTACTCGCTCTCCCGAGCATTGAATGATACTTGCTCTAATAATGTACGTAGGTCACTGACGATATGTACTTTTTCACTTTGAGCGGGCTCAAGAATGGCTTCTTGCTCAGTAATCGTCCTTGCAATTTCTATGGTCTTAGGATAATGCGTCAATATTTGACTTTCAATCCTATCCTTCAATGGTGTTACGATGCTACCTCTATTAGTATAGTCTTCAGGATTAGCCGTAAAGACAAACTGTATGTCCATCGGAAACCGCAGTTTAAATCCTCTGATCTGCAGATCACCTTCTTGTAAAATATTGAACAGCGACACCTGTATCCTTGCCTGAAGATCTGGTAGCTCATTGAGTACGAATATTGATCTGTGCGATCGTGGTACCAAGCCAAAGTGAATCACTCGTTCATCAGAATATGGCAATTTTAGTGCAGCAGCTTTGATCGGATCTACATCACCGATGAGATCAGCGACGCTTACATCTGGTGTAGCTAGTTTCTCGACATATCGATCCGTCTTATGTACCCAAGTAATTGGCGTCTTATCGCCATGCTCGGCTACTGTATCTATACCATAGCGTGACAATGGCATCAGTGGATCATCATTAATTTCACTACCGGCTACAACTGGGATATAATCATCAAGGAGCTCCGTCATCATACGTGCTATCCTAGTCTTTGCCTGTCCTCTCAATCCGAGCAAGAGGATATTATGCTTTGACAGAATCGCTCTCTCGATGTCTGGGAGCACTGTATCCTCAAATCCTATGATTCCTTGAAATACTCTCTCTTTGTTCTCCAGTTTCTTAACAAGATTATCTCTAAGCTCTTGCTTGATGCTCTTGGCTACATAACCTGCCTTTTTCAACTGCCCTAAGGTCTTGATCTTCTTTATATCCACTATTGCTATTTTCTCGTTATAGGATTACTCCTAGTATTATCTTTTTCTCCTCTTCTTGTTGTCTTTGTAGTCCATGAATATGAACTCTCCCAGTCCTTGCAATCCACTATAGAATGCTTTGCCTTGATTGGCTCTGGTAAATTGATCTACGAAATTGCGCAGATATGGATCACTCGCAATCATAAACGTGGTGATTGGAATCTGAAGCTTTCGACATTTAACTGCCAGCCCAAGCGTACGATTCAGGATTTTGCGATCCAAGCCAAAGGCATTTTTGTAATATTTCTTGCCCTTCTTAATACAGGTTGGCTTGCCATCAGTGATCATCATGATCTGCTTGTTCGGGTTCTTCCTACGCCTGAGGATGTCCATCGCAAGCTCTAAGCCCGCTACAGTATTCGTATGATATGGCCCCACTTGTAAATAGGGTAAGTCTTTGATCTCAATCTTCCATGAATCATTGCCAAAAACGATTATATCTAGGGTGTCCTTAGGATATCGAGTCTTAATGAGTTCTGCGAGTGCCATGGCCACCTTCTTTGCTGGTGTGATCCGGTCTTCGCCATATAGGATCATAGAGTGTGAGATATCAATCATGAGGACGGTACTCATCTGACTCTTATAATAAGTCTCATGAACCTCGAGGTCGTCCTGAGTCAACTTAAACTCATCCAAGCCGTGATTAATCTGAGCATTCTTAAGCGACTCTGATACGGCGATCTTATCTAAGTTGTCACCAAACTGGAATGGTCGCATCTCAGATGTATACTCGTCGCCACGACCAGTATGTCGAGTGATATGATTACCTCTCTTAGACTTCTTAAGTTGATCAAATATGTCATCAAGCGCTTTCTTGCGGAGCTCGATCTCCATCTTGGCAGTCGGCCCGAATAAACCCGAGCCATCCCTTTTATCCCCGATATACCCTTTGTCGATTAGCTCTTGGATGAAGTCTGCCATGCCGTACTCAGGAGTCGTTAACTCGTAATGCTTGTCCAGCTCAGTTAACCATGATAACGCTTCAGATACATCGCCTGCAGTGTATACCAACAGGTCTTGAAACATTTTGAGTAGACGTTCAAATGGACTCCCTGATAAATCACCAGGTTCGTAATCGCTAAATCTCCATCCTATCATGATGAGTAAAACTACATTTATTAATTATTTGTTTCCTGAGGTGGTCAGGAATCTAACCGTTATTTTACAGCTTGCTGAAACAATATGCACAATCCTATCCTACGCAACGTTGCCATGGCAGATCTCGATCTATTAAGAGAGGTCTCTATTCAGACATTTATGGCAGCATTCGCTCATATGAATACTCCAGAAAATATGAGCTTCTATCTCGATCAGGCATTTAACAATGATCAGCTTAGGAAGGAGTTGAATAATGCCGAGTCACAGTTTTATTTCCTCGAGCAAGCTGGCGACTTATTGGGTTATCTCAAGATCAATTTTGGCAAGGCACAGACAGAATCAGTATACCCTGAGGCTGTAGAGATCCAACGCATCTACCTCTACCCAAAAGCTCAAGGCCTGGGTCTGGGCAAGTACTTAATCCACGTCGCAGAACAGATGGGAGTGGAACGAGGCTGCCCATTAGTATGGCTCGGTGTCTGGGATAAGAATGAGAAGTCAATAGGATTTTATGAGAAGATGGGCTATACGATCTTTGATAGTCATGATTTCCCTTTTGGCGATGATCTGCAAACTGATCATCTCATGAAAAAGAACATTTTCTGAATTTTCTGATTTTTCTGATGTATATTCATGATTAATTAGGACATCAAAATACATATGGCAGAAAGTAAACTTAAAATGGGATGCTGCAATGTCGAGGCTATAGTCAGTTTTGACGAGCGCGGACAACTCGTCATCCCCAAGGATGTGCGTAAGAAGTTCAACTTAAATGCTGGCGACAAGTTCGCCTTGATCTCCTGCAGTACAGAAAATTCAGATGACGGCTCGAGCTGTTGTTTTACATTGATGAAAACTGGTCAATTGGAAGACATGGTCAAGCAAAGTCTTGGCCCCATGTTCAGTGAAATCTTTAGTAAGTAATCCTCGTGTCGACGGAGGCCTTACTTATTTTTTCACTTACTAAATTCTGTATTATGATCAGTTTTTTATTTACAGCTTTGATGGCTTCTATAACCGGAGATTGTTGCTGCGGTTGCGGATGCTGTTAAGCTAAGTTCAGAGCGCCCTGAAGGTTATGGCCTTCAAGGGCGCCCCTTTTGTGTCTGTCGACGAGCATAAAAATACACTAATCCATATAAGCAAGGATATCTATAATAACGTTCAAGTAGTATATGAGACAGTCAACCCTATTCATTCTTTCTATTGTGCTATTTCTCCTCAGCTGTTCTGATCCAGAACCGCCAGCGTGCATATCAGAGCTCATCACCAACTTTCAGTCTAATCAGAGTGGATGCACTGGTGCGACGATCATTAAGTATGAGTTCCAAGGCTCGGAGGTCTATGGATTCACCGATGGGAGTTGTCTTAACGACGGTGGCACGCAGATCTGGGATGAAGTCTGTGAGCCGATTTGTTTTTTAGGAGGCATAGCTGGATTTACGATGTGCGGTGATGT
>CAZDHV010000290.1:0-3739 GCA_964505335.1 uncultured Saprospiraceae bacterium
AGGGTGAAAGATGGGTCTCGAACCCACGACCTCCGGAACCACAAACCGGCGCTCTAACCAACTGAGCTACAATCACCATTAAAAAAGCTGCAAATTAAACGATACTAAGTCATATTTTCAAAATAATGTCATCGGAATCACATGTTTAGCACAGTAATTGTCTATTAAAACTTTGAGAGGGCTATGTCCCACTTAAAAGAATCCTTAGTTTTGTTGATTATGCAAACGGAAGACGACGTTATTCTGGATCTACTTTCCAAAGGAGATCAAAAGTCAATTGATCTACTTTTTGATAAGTATTACACCTATCTGTGTAATGTAGTATATCGTGTTATCAATGATGCCGACTATGCTGAAGATATCGTTCAAGAGATCTTTACGGATATATGGCGCAAGCGTGATAGCATTAATGTACAGACTTCCTTGAGGGCCTACCTGAGAAGAGCATCTGTTAATAGATCTCTTAATCATATCCGTAAAAAGCGAATGAAGTTTGATGAGAATGAGGAGGCTATCATTGATATAGAGTCTAATACTATCAATGGTCAGCAAGAAATGGAGAGAGATGAGCTGGAGCAGAGGATCCATGATTGTATAGATGCATTACCTCCTAAATGTAAACTCGTATTCAGCTTAAGCAGATTCGAGAATATGTCTTACCAAGAAATAGCTGATCATTTAGAGATATCTATCAAAACAGTCGAAAATCAGATTTCGAAAGCGCTAAGAATATTGCGTAACAGTATACAACCCTATACGGTTTGAAAAAAAAATAAAATAAAATTTCATCCAAAGGTAGGGGGGGGCTATAAAAACACTGTCTTCTTTATATAACCTTAATTTAATCATGGCAGATCTAAAAATGTATAGTTTACTACACAAGAAGGCCACTGGGCAGCTTAGTGCAGCTGAAGCAGCTGAACTCAAGCAACTTGAAAGCGAAGCAAGTTTTGCAGACATCAGTAATGATGTAGAGCAGATATGGATAGCAAGTAAAGATTACTACCCTAAGAAGTCTTTTGATGTAAGTGCCGCTAAAGCTAAGTTCAAACTGGCTATAGCCGCAGAAACCCCTGAAGTTGTTGAAGAAACAGCTCCAATCGCAGAAAACCCAATTACAGAAAACAATCCTGAATCTACTAATTCATCTATCAGATGGATGGTCGGAGTACTTGCGCTACTTGGATTAGCAGCGTTAGCTTATACGCTATGGCCAAAAAATTCTGATGGCATGAGGGACGTAGAAACCGAAATAGTAGAGGATAATATTGAGTATGCTAGTCTTGATGATAAGACAGAAGTATGGCTTCGAGCAGGCTCAGACCTAAAAGTCGGTGATTTTAACGCTGATGGTACTAGGAGGGTAAGTCTAATAGGTGAAGCCTTCTTCGACGTAGAACATAACCCAGAAAAACCTTTTATAGTTGAGATGGGTGATGGTAAGTACGCTGAAGTAATGGGTACGTCATTCAATATCATCACTGATTTAGGTGATGGTGCGGCTTCTTCTCAGGTCGACGTTAAGACTGGAAGCGTTAAAGTATATAGCGATAGTGATCCATCAGTATCTACTATACTAACAGCTGGTGAGTCTACAACTATTAATGCAGTGTCTAAGTCATTGAAAAAGAACAGCGATTCAGAAATCTATACTTTACTTGGGACTTCACTAAGTTTCAAACAGAAGAGTTTAGATTACATATTTGACAAGTTTTCAGAAAAGTATAATGTAGAAATTGATTACTCTGGAGCACAGTGTTTGAACATCAAGCACACTTCGCCACTTATAGATGGTTATACATTTGATGAGGCAGTAGAGAGTGTTTTAGCTTCTTACCCGGAGTTAGAACCTACATTTACAAATAATAGTGATCAAAGAAAACTCTATATTTCAGGCACAGCCTGCCAATAAGAAATACATCAAACAACATATTTTAAGGAAGGAGCTCATTGAGCTCCTTTTTTTATAGACTATCGTCACCACTACAAAATTCGATTCTATATCGTTTATCTTTGGCACACGATGTGCTGTAGAAGTATTATGCAAGAGATGAAGTATTGGGTAAGCCTCGCATTGACTACGCTTATAGTACTCGGAACTTCTGTGCATAGTCATGCTCAACGAGAATTACCTGATGAAGTCAAGGTTGACGCAAGTTTTGTCGATATACCTATTGATAGTGCACTCATATTGCTAAGCGCTCGCAGTGGCGTAAATATTTCTTACAACAGTGCATTGATCCCTTCTGACAAGCTATGTACTGTTGAGGCCACAAGGTTAGAACTTGGGAACGTTATAGATGACATACTTACCGGTACGGTTCTTAAATATAAGATTGTTGCTAACCAGCTAGTAATTATTAAGGATCCCGCACTTATTAAGAAACCAATCTTCACAGTAAGCGGGTGGGTATCTCGTGAGGAGTCTGTGGAACGGATTCCATACGCTAATGTCTTCACTCATGATCGATCAGTATCTACTCAGACTAATGAGTTTGGATTTTTTAGTATCAGTTTACGTCAAGGGGTGAATATTTTAAATTTTACGAGTTTCCCTCTTGAAGATAAGATACAGACGATAGATATACAGAAAGATACTACGCTCAACATCTTCCTTTCGGAGCATAATGAGCTTCAAGAGATTCTCATAACCGATGAGATACCTAACAAGTCTAAGCAAGCGGAGCAATTTGATCAAGTACCATTAGAAATGCTTGGCAGCTTAAGTTCTCTGGCAGGAGAACCTGATGTCATGCGTTTGGTCCAAGCCAGAGCTGGAGTTAACACTGCCGCAGATGGATTAGGAGGGATCAGTATACGAGGAGGAAATGCAGATCAGAACTTAGTATTAATGGATGGCATGCCCGTGTATAATACAGGTCACGCTTTAGGGCTTTTTTCAATCTTTAATAGCGGCGCTATCAAAGATGTAAAAGTTATCAAAAGTGGATTCCCAGCACGTTATGGAGGTCGTGTTTCGTCTGTGATTGATGTTACTCTTAAAGAAGGAAACAAACAAGAGCTATCGGGTGAAGTAAATGCTAATCCACTATTGGTGAGTGGTACACTCGAAGGTCCGATAAGCAAAGGGAATAGCAGCTTCATTGTTTCGGGCCGCAGGACTATTGTAGATCCTTGGCTTAGACCATTATCGAGATATACTTTTGAACTTGATGATCAGGAAGGTTTTGTGGATTATAGGTTTCATGACCTTAATGCCAAATTGAACTTTTATATAGGTGAGAAAGACGAACTATATATTAGTGCTTATACGGGACGTGATAACTATGATAATGAGGTGCTTGGCTCTATCACAGATGATAATGATCAGACCATCCAGGAGCTTGATTTAGTTGGATGGAATTGGGGTAACGATATCGTGTCCACCAGATGGACGCATCATTTTAATCGGAAGACGGTTTCTTACCTCAATGTAGGTATTTCCAATTATGAATTTGAGAGTTTTAATTTTGATAGAACAATCATTGAACCGTTCACAGACTCGGCAGAAACTGTATATAACTCGACTTATTATCGTTCAGACATCAACGACTTTATAATCAATGGGAATGTCGATTTTTTCGCCTCTTCTAAGTATTTTCTTAAAGTCGGATTTAATGTCACTTCACATAGTTTAAGTCCTGGTTCTCGGTTTAACAGTACTCGGGACGATCTACTCGATCAAGATGGGAGACTGACTATAGATGTAGCTCGAGACCAGGTAGAGGCAGAGCAAATC
>CAZDHV010000291.1:0-3698 GCA_964505335.1 uncultured Saprospiraceae bacterium
CCATGATCCGTCATGGCGATGCCTTTCTGCCCGTCGGCAACGGCTTTATCCATGAGCTTGCCGATGTCGGCAGCACCATCTAACAGTGAGTACTGGGTATGACAATGCAGATGGCAAAACTCAGGCATAAGAGGTTTTAGATTAGCTCGACAAGATAGTCTAACACATGAGATAGTTAGCTATGTATTCTCTTATTTTTGCTTGAAGAAATTGAGCACTTATGCGGATTGGGATTCTTTTATTTGATGGGGTAGAATTATTAGACTTTGCTGGCCCTATGCAAGTCTTGTCATCAGCGGCATATGTAGATGAGCAATTAGTCGAGAGTATTAAGACTATAGGCCTCACACGAGAGATATCTGTATCCAAAACCACCTTAAAAATTCAAGTTGACGAGCTCCTTCAGAATGTAGAAAACCTCGATCTACTGGTGATACCCGGTGGATTTGGCACACGTGAGATTGTTAAGAATGAAGGCTATCTTAACGCCTTGTCTCCTCTCGTAGAGCAGTCCGAGGTAGTCGCCTCTGTCTGTACGGGATCATTGGTGTTAGCTAAGCTGGGCGTACTCGGTGGCCTTAGGGCTACAACGCATTTCGCTGCTGTCGATCTGATGGCCAAGCTTGATCCGACCATAACTATAGATCGCAGTAAGCGATATTATGACAATGGTAAGTATGTCATCGCTGAGGGTGTCAGTGCTGGTATCGACATGTCTTTTCATCTGTTAGAGCGGCTCTTCTCACAAGAGGTATCGGATCAAGTCCGAAAGTATATCGAGTACTATCCTGAGAAGGAGGGGTAACGGGCCTGTATTGTTCTATTACTCGTACTCCACTACAGGTCCAGAGTTATTGGATTATGCCTCCTAACAGCTAGCCGTTTTCTATTCGGTAGCGCAAATTATTTTGAAGTTACAAACTTCAAAAAAGCGCAGTGACAAAAGAGGCCCGTATCTTGACCGTTAGAGATATATCTATAGTCAGCTGCCACTCAAAATTTGGGTTAAAATTGAGTATAGTGTGTCGCACTCAAGTGGGTAGCGGGTTGTACGGCTTAAATTAAGTAGATACCGAATTCTTCGTGTGCTCTACTTCTTAAGGAATATTATCCGCATCAATTTCCTGATTAAATCTTTTGACTTTCCGATCATCTTACTTACGTTACTGTTCAAGTCAGAGAATTATGGTGTGTGGGAAGAGGATTGCTCTAGTAATTATCCAATTAGGAATGATCTTGCTGTCGACCAATTTGTATGGTCAGCCAGCAGTATGCGAAGTGGCCAACCCTGATATGACACCGACCTGTCTCGAGGCGTGTATCATCTGCGATATTGATGGATTCACTGGACGACATCAAAGTGATGTCGTAGGCTCATTACCAGATGACTTTTGTACGCTAGTTGTGCATAATGCCCAATGGATTGCGTTTCAAGCCGCATCAGTAGATCTCCGGATAAGGATGACAGTCTCAAATTGTGAAATTGGGAGTGGCCTTGAGCTTGCCATATATAGAAGCCAGGATTGTGAAGATTTTACATTGATCTCTAATTGTAGAGGTGCACAAAATGCGGTCCCTGAAGGCTCGACAGCAGAGTTTGAAAACACGGAGCCACTGATCATTGGGCAGTTTTACTATTTGGCAATGGATGGTAATCGTGCCGATAACTGCGATTGGACCTTAGAGGTGTTGGAGGGTTCTACAGAAACCGCTCCGCTTACGGAGACTGCTCCGATCGAGGGACCTGATCGGTTTTGTGTAGAAACGGTACAGACTTATAGCACAGCTCAAGACACTGGAGCAGTTTTGTTTGATTGGACTCTGGATGGACAATTATTAGAAACTACCTCAAATCCCGAAATCACCCTCGATATAGATACTCCTGATTTCTATGAGCTTTGTGTAAGTGCAAAAAATGTATGCGATGTCGCAGTTCAAAACTGTCGAACGATTGAAGCCTTTGTCATACCGATTACGCCAGTAATTGATGTATTCTGCGAAGGAGAATGTTTTGAGATTGATGGGAATGTCTTTTGTGATGAGGGCCTGTTCGAGTTTGCAATTCCATTGGATAATGGTTGTGATAGTATCATTAGTCTGGATTTAACCATGTTAGCGCAACCCATCACGGATCTTGCGCTCAATATATGCGAAGGTGATACCATAAGAGTTGGTGATGAAGCCTATAGCTCGACGGGTGCATTCACGACATTGATTCAAGGTGAGACCGTATGTGATAGCATGGTTAATCTGGACTTAAGAATTATCATCTGTAATATTGAATCAAGCTTTTCTGTGCAAGCAACTACATGTCATGGTGATGCTGATGGCTCAGTCAGCTTTAATGTCGATCGAGGTACTCCGCCATTTACAGTGTCTTGGACTCATCTCCAGACTAATATGATGGGTTCAGCACAACTTAATGATGTATTGGATCCCATGGCTATTGATGACCTTCCTCCTGGCGATGTCATCATTGAGATCAATGATGACTTTGGCAACATGGATGTCCTAATTGTAGAGATTACCGAACCTGACCCCATTGATATAGCTGAAGTGGTTTCTGATTTTAATGGGTTTGGTGTCTCTTGTCATGATAGTTCTGACGGATCGATAAGCGTCTCAGCGAGCGGAGGAACACCACCATATAATTATGAGTGGTCTCATGGTGTGAGCAGAGCGAACGTGGACAACCTCACTTCGGGCAATTATACTGTGGAGCTTTCTGATAGCCAAGGGTGTATAGATTCTAGTACAGTTATGGTTACGAGTCCCGATTCTCTAATAGCGGATATCGTCTTTGAAGATCCAAGCTGTGAAAGTATTGAGTCAGGTGTGATACGGATCGATGGAATCAGTGGTGGTGTGGGGCCATATGAGCATGCGCTCAATAATGGGGACTTCAGCTCTACTGCGGAATATCAAGACCTAAGGCCACAGATGCACACGATATTCGTGACAGATGCTAATGGATGCATGATTGAGCAGTCAGACTTGTTAGTGGCACCCCAGATTCCAGAGTTGATAGGTGCAACACGTTATGAACTCGCCTTGGGTTGTGAAGTGACTATAGAATTAGATATTAATGATGTAGAAATTGAACAGATTGACTGGCTCGATGATAGCTATCTCGATTGTGACGGATGCATTGATCCAGTAGCTCAGCCTCTTAATTCAGGACAAAATATAGTTTCAGTGATGTCAACTGATGGATGTACTGACAGCCTTGCCATAGACTTTGTGGTAGAAAAGCGGAGGAAATTCTATGCTCCAAATATTTTTAATCCTAATGCGCAGTCCAGGAATGCCATGTTCACGTTGGTCGGAGGTAAGGAGGTTCTTTCGTTTGATTTATCAATATATGATCGATGGGGTGGACGCCTTTTCCAACGATCCAATATGGTCAATGCTGATAATGGATGGGATGGCACCGCAGATGGTCTCTTGGTACAGGATGGTATCTACATCTGGCAAGCTGTTATTACCTTCATTGATGGTGTAGAAGAGGCCCATTCGGGAGATGTGATGCTGATACGATAATAGAGCAGTTTAGTAATGACTTACCGCTATTCTTTAGCTTCGCCAATGGATGGATATCAGATGGAAAGGAGCGTAAGGTCTAGTAGTTTTTTCGTAGCCTTTGTTATGTCTACTGATTCGATTTTTGACATTGGCAGTTAGACCGACATAAATATAAT
>CAZDHV010000292.1:0-3682 GCA_964505335.1 uncultured Saprospiraceae bacterium
GATGGACACGATGATGATGGACACGATGATGATGGACACGATGATGATGGATACGATGACGATGGACACGATGCCTACAACAATGGTTGAGGTCAGTGGTACATTCCGTACGCAATCAGGTGCTCCAGTTCCTTCAGTGACGGTTTCAGTAACAGGAGATCAGACTGGGCAGGTTCCAGGACAGAACGATGGCACCTATAGCTTTATCGCTCCAACTCAGTTAGATTATACCATTACTCCTTCATCTGATGATGAGTCGGGTAGTACTATTTTTAGTGTTTTGGATCCATTATTGTTCCAACAACATCTTGATGGTATGACGTCTTTTACATCGCCAGTTACCTATTTGGCGGCAGATATTAATGACGATGGACAATTAGATAATGACGATCTCGACTTGTTGATGATGATAATCATGGGAGTTTTAGACGATACGGCTCAAGTTGAAGTTTGGAGATTTGTCCCATCAGATTTTGAGTTTGATACCATCCCGCCATTTAGCACAAGCGGAAGTGTATTTAATCATCCAAGATCTGTAGATATCAATCCATTAACTGCTGATACTATTGTTGATTTTGTTGCAGTCAGAGTTGGTGACATTAATAACTCTTTTAGTCCGCCGAATTCAGCTCGACCTCGAAGCGCTCAAGAAATAATATCAATAACTGATAGAGTCTTGTTTCAAGGAGATATAATCGAAGTTCCAATATCTCATGAGATTAGTGATCTCAGTATTGCAAGTTTAGCGATGAACTATAATACCGAGGCGTTGGAAATGATTTCAGCAGATCACTTATTAGTAAACTTAGATGGACGAACGGTAATTGGAAATGCTGATGTTAATGATGAACTCATCACTACAATGAAATTTAGGGTATTGAGAGATGGCAAACTATCTGACTTCCTTGCTCTAGACGTGAATGAAAGTCTATCGGTAGTCAGATACGAGGATAACTCTGATGCTACATTGCGTCTGCAGTATCAAGAAGCGGAAACTTCGCTTCGCGTAGAAACCATAAGTCCTAATCCGTTCTCAGACTTCTCAGTGATTAGAGTTCATAGTGATAATCAAGGGTCAGCTCAGGTACACTATTACAATGCCAATGGACAGATTGTTGCTCAGCAAGAGATTAATCTGATCAGCGGCATGAATGAGATTCGAATTACTAATGAGGATCTCGGAGGAAATACTGGATTGATACACTTTGTAATTAGAGCAGAGGATACAGCACAGCGAGGAAAGCTCTTACTGATTAGGTAGAATATATATTAGACCACCTTCAATAGTTCTTTAGCATTAGCTATTGCAGCTGTTGAAGGTGGATCTGTACTTAGCATCTTGCCCAACTCAGTAACACGCTCTTCATCAGTTAGTGTTCTTACATGAGTAATTGTTCTTTTACTCGTGTCAGTCTTATAGATATTAAAATGTTTTCCTTCTGCAGAAGCAACTTGAGGACTGTGGGTGATACATATGATCTGATGCTCTTCTGACATGCTAATCAGGATATGACTTAGTTGTAACGCGACTGCACCTGATATACCAGTATCAATCTCATCGAATATCATCGTTGGTTTAGCTGTATGGCCAGCCAAGAGGCTCTTCACACTAAGTGCTAATCGAGATAACTCACCACCCGATGCCGTACCTTCGATGGACTGTGGGTCGATCCCCTTGTTGCTGCTAAATCTGATGTCAACCTTGTCAATGCCATGCGCTTCAAAGTCTGGTAGCTCTGTAATGACTAATTGAATATTGGCATTGTTGATTGCTAAGTTTTTGAGTGTCTTTTCAATATTTTTTTTCAGCTTAGGGCCACATGATTCTCTTTTCTGAGTGAGTGCCTCTGCACACTGCCAGAGCGATTTCTTTACCTTGACAAGAGCCTTTTCTTTCTTCTCGATTAATCCGTCCAAGCCCTGATTAGAACTCGTCTGCTCACTAATTTGATCCCTTAAGCTCACCAAATCTTCAATACCTATGAGATTGTGTTTTTTCTCAAGCTGATAGATATGATCCAGGGTCTCTTTGAGTTCATGCGCTCGCTCAGGATTGTGTTCTATGGATTCGGATAATGAGATTGATGAGCGATCTATATCTTGCAGATCTTCGATTAGCTGCTCCATCTTTTGATGCAGCTTGTTTAGTTCACTATTTACATCAGCTATACTTGAGAGCGATCTGTTAAGATCGATGAGTCTACTCTCGATACTCATATCACCATCGACTAATGCAGAATTGATTTCGCTAAGCGCAATCTTTATATCCTCGCTGCTGCTAATGGTATTATGTTCTTCCTCAATTGTAATCTTGTTCAACCCATCAAGAGGGATTTTTTCCAATTCGGCAAGCTGAAATAATAAGTAATCTTGATCTACTTTACCCTTTTTTTGGCGTGCCTTGAGCTGTGCGATTTCACTCTTGAGACCCGTAAACTCTTTATAAACTGACTGGTATAATTTCAGTTCTTTATCAGTCTTGGCATAGGTGTCTATTACTGAACGCTGATAGTCGAGGTCTGTAATACTAAGCGTATCAAACTGGTTGTGTATATCTACCAGTACCTGTGCTACTGCCTTAAGTTCTGTAAGTAATACAGGTGTATCATTTATGAATGCCCTGGATTTCCCTTTGCTATTGATCTCTCGTCGGAGGGTAGTGGTGGGTTCAAGATCGTAGCTATCACTTTCTGGAAGATTACTCATGATCTCCGTACTCAAACTAAAATCCGCTTGCACAACGCATTTGTCATCCTGATCGTAGAGCACCTTAGTGTCTGCACGCTTACCCAGTATTAGTCCCAGTGCGCCCAATAAAATCGACTTACCCGCACCAGTCTCACCAGTAATGACATTGAATTTAGCATCAAAATCAAGTTTGATTTCTTCGATGATCGCATAGTTCCTGACGTAAAGACTCTTGAGCATTCTGTTTTGGTTATTGATAGATTACCTTAACTCTCTAAAGGTATTCAGAATACTCAGTTCAGATGGCTCTTCAGATTGATGTACTGCGATACTGGGGTTTAACTCTTTAATTTTTCGTGATGTAGTTGCTCCGATACTGATTAGACGATTAGCCGAACCCCCACTGGCTACAAATGATTCATAATTCATCGGACTGGTAATAATGGCAGTGTTATAGGTTTGTAGATTACTGGTCGTTATCGGAGTGTTGTCATAAACGCAGATTTCGGTAGCTTCCAATTTTTCTCCCACCAACTCCTGGACAGATCTTATCGATTGCCTTCCAAGAACAAAACATACAGATTCGTTGGAAGCAGAGTTTAGTAGCCCTACCGCAGTAGAGTTTTTCTCACCGGTGCCGATAAAGTCTGGCATAAATCCATAATTATCGAGGAGATAACTTGCCGTGCCAGGGCCAAAACATGCCAGCTTATGAGATCTCATTCGTTGAGGGGGTTGTTGATCAAAATAGTATCGGACCCCCTTCTTGCTATAAAAAAACAACCACTCCGACCATGGGCGTTCAAACGTCACTGGGCTAAAATCAATTAGAGATTGATCTAGAAATGATAGCTTCTTCGATTTAAAATAGTCTAAGAGTATGGAGTCTTCTTCCAGTTTTCTCGAAATGAATATATCTGCTGGTTTACTCATCTTCGTCATCATTAAAAATATCCTCAAATGCCCGCGCTTTCTTCAAGGCTATAAAGCACCT
>CAZDHV010000293.1:0-3678 GCA_964505335.1 uncultured Saprospiraceae bacterium
ATTCCGACCGTGGATAATAACGGAGTGACCTTTTGCTGCCAGTTGTTGAGCAGCAAGTTTACCGATACCATCAGTACTACCGGTGATGAGGATAGTTTTCATAAGAGCATTTATAGTAAGTCAAAGCTAAACTCGAAATACTAATTCGAGTAGAATATGACAAATAGAAAAGAGGGAACCTCCTGTGAGGTGCCCTCTTCAAACTTAACTATGAGAACTAGAAAAACCTAATCTTAGTTTCTTGGTTGACCGATCTGAGTACCTATCACACTCTCATCTGGCTGAGTGATAACTGGACAGTTGATAATTGCACCTGTAGCAGTAAGTAAATCAGAAAGCTCATTTGCTAATGGCTCAGGGTTAATGTTTCCTCTAAATGGAATCAATATCCCTTGCTCTAATAAGTCGTTGATTTGATCAAATCCTGTTAGGATTGGACGCTCAGACTCAGGAACAGTAAACTCAGTTACATGAGCATCCCACATTGGAGCATATCGCTCATCACTCGGATCTATCGGGAATGTATTAGTAGGATCTTGTACCTGACGATCAGATATAGACGCCGTGTTCAATCCCTGTACACCAAGGCCATCGCCATTGTCAAATGATCTTCCGTTAGCCGTAGGGCTGAATGGTAGCATTGATCCGCCTGGGAATTCACCAAATGTTGGAAGGTTAGCGAGCCTTGGTGCAAATACACCTAGCTCGATAGCTGATGGAGCTGGATCTGATGCATCCGTAACAATGTGAAAGTAGTACGGTCTATCATCATGCCATCCGTCTAGCAATTGAAGCACTACTGAAGCTTGATCAAAAGATATATTCGGGTTGTTTAAATCATCTTCGTCTGCTTGACTGTTGCCATTAGGATTAGGGATTCTGTCATGGATACCTGAGCTGTTAGCAACCATCTGAGCATTGATTACGATGTCAGAGTTTGGAAGCACAACATAAGAAGACCAAGCATCAGCTGCAATCGCACCAGGATTAGCTACTTCTGGAGGGAAACCGAATAATTCATCTTCGAAATCTCCAGCTACTAGTGATCTGGTTGGAGAGAAATCTACCCATCCTTCGAATATTAGACGACCATCTTCAGACCATCTTGAGTTAGACTCACCGCCTGAACCAATAGCATTGGCCATTCTGGGAGCGAAAATAACCCCTAGGTCTCTTGCTAAATCTCTGTCTGACGCTTCTGTGATTACATAGTATCCTTCTCTTACAGATCCATCAGGAAGACTTTCCCATCCTTGGAACATTGGAAGTCTTACAGTAGGACCAGCGGGTACTACGCTTCTGTCTATTCTGTAGTCGATACCAAGCACACTTGGCAAGAACACATTTTGCGCGTCAGTAAATGATAATACTGGATTGTCTGCATCAAATGGGATACCTCCATCAGTTTCTATACTGCTTAGGAGTAGCTCTGCGGCAGAAGGTGCAGCAGCAGGGGGGTCAATTGTTGTCGGTACTTCGTCATCTCCACAACTTTGGAAAAGGGTGAGGGCCAGGAGGCCGATCATTAATAAACTTAACTTCTTCATTTCGTAAATATTTGTGTTATTGTTAATAATAGAATTTCCCCCTTATTATGGCTGCACCCTTACTGGAGTCTATGGCGAATCGATTCTTAACTGCTTATTAACACAAAGATCCTCGACGGTATACAAAAGGATGTTCGACCCTGCAGAATGTCAAGTACTTAGCAAATACTGGTGGTTGAATAGGCTTGGCAGCAACATTGAATGGAAAGGCAGAGCAAATTTTCTTAACAATATCTTTTGAAATTTTTCTTGTTCTTTAGTTGAGCAGCCTCAGTTCATTTGGGCGAATTTTAGTCTTGGCGATGACCCTTTCGGCCCGAGATGTTTTATCTCATTTCGACAATTCAGCAATGTGGTGCGGGTATTTGGGGAATTCTGAGACCATCATGAACTGCTAGTTCAAAATAAGCGACTCATTTATAGCGCCCAGCATGTGGCAATGGTGTCTAAAAATATCCTGTCCAGCCACATATTGATCCATTGAAAGCAATAAATCAAATCAAATTATATGTATTGGCATACAATTATAAAAGAATCAAGTATATCATATGTATTTGCATATAAAATCGTCAGAAGTAACCTCAGGTGAGCTAAATGTGGGGTTTAGCTAATGATCAAAGACTAAAAGCTCAACATTAAATACGCTCAAGCAATGAGAAGCGGCTTCGTTCGATCCTTGGGTTTTAACACTATACCACATTCATCACGATAACTGCCAGTAAGGCAATAGACAATACAAGAAAGGTCTTGGTAAATGTGCTCTTGCAATGAAGAATGTTCATCGTACTATCAAATATGGTCGAGTTGTCGGGGCACTGGCTGCTTGCAAAATAGGTCATTGAAGTACCCACGAACATGATAATCAATCCAGATAGCTTAGAGGAGAGAACCGTGCCTCCCAATTCAAATAGAGATAGTTCACCCCTGAACTGCAAAGACACAAATAGTCCTAATATGATCAATATAGTACCCAGAATGAGTAAAGCAGATAGTACTGGTGAGGGTTTTACGGTCTCTTCGTGTGATAGTTCGTTAGTCATATAGACTAAATTAATAATTAGTCTAATCATGTTAACATCTATGGCGTCTTATTTCAGCAATTAGAGTACACTTGATTAATAGGAGTGACTCATAGCTCAATCCTGTAGTCATAAGATTAAGTCACGTAGTAAAAGAAACATCAATTGCTAAATACGTGGCCATCACTTAACATTCAATATGAGTTTTGACTTTCATTCTGAGCTTATCGACCGATATGATGAGCTGAAGTATTCTCTGCTTAAGGCACAGACATTTGATGAAGATCATTATGGATTTCCTCCGATTTATTACAAAATCATGGAAACGGATGATGTTCGAGTAAATGCATATAAAGATGCCTTTAGTAAATATGATTTTACCGATAAGGTAGTCTGTGAAGCAGGAATTGGCACGCTGGCGTTGACGAAACATTTTTTACCTCAGGTCAAGAAGGCCTACTTGATCGAGAACAACCCAGACCTCAAAGATTTCATTCAAGATGAGTTGAAGAAAAATGGGTGGGAGGATAAGGTAGAGGTCATTTTTGACGATGCTATGAAGGTAGTCTTACCAGAACCTGTGGATTACATAGTCGGTGAGTTGATGAGTATCTATTGCGCCAATGAATATCAGATACAGATATTTGCAAACTTAAGGCAGTATCTGAAGCCTGAAGGAAAGCTTCTGCCCGAATACATTACCAATGTTGCCCAATTGGTTCATGCCGATTTTGGAGAAGAGCATAAGCACTATCCGATCAACTTCACAAGGCACTATCCTGTACAGTTGACTATGCAGTCAGTCGTCAATGTTATTGATCTATACCATGAGCGACCTGACCGTGTGACCAAAGAAATCGAGTTGACTCCATTGGTATCTGGTGCCGTTAATGCGGTATTGATGTACTCTTTTGTTCAGGTCGCAGAGGGCTGCAATTTTACAGGTACAGATAGCTTGATGCCGCCCACTGTCTGCAAACTGGATGAAACCGTTGTTGTCCAAAAAGGACGGCCAATAAAGTTGAGGGCATCATTCAGTTATGGAACTAACTTAGATCAGGCGTCATTTCGAGTGATAGAATCTTAATATCGAAACCAATGATGTTACGCCA
>CAZDHV010000294.1:0-3678 GCA_964505335.1 uncultured Saprospiraceae bacterium
TGCAACAGGTAGAGAGTGTGGTATTCGTAGATAAGATACTGGCAGAGTGTCACTTACGTCGTCTGAAGGTCCTATCTAAGCACGATAGTATCATCTGTCGCCAGAGTGATAAAAGGCTTGTCACAGGCATCATATGCCGGATCATGAACCAGATCTTTGGCAAGGCGACGTATAGCCTGGATGTGGATGGTGAGGTATTCAAGATCCCTAAGAAGCGTAAGTCGAGACTTGGCAGAGTGGCCACGGAGGTGGTGCATACGTTGTTTGGCCTGGCGCATCAGGCTAATGCGCCGCCGACATCGCCAAGGGCGAGAGTCAATGAAGAATGGAGCATGGAGCATGAGGTCGGTGTCCTGGAGAGGCGCAGAGGTACAGAGGTTATGACGAGTCCACCCCCCTGCCTTGCCGGCAGGCAGGCTGCCCCCTCAAGGGGGATAAGTGCTGCTGCCCTATCTCAAGGGATCGATAGTTCGAATCCGGTAGACTCCACTACTCTACTCGATGATAAGATCAAGAGTCAGCGGGTGAGGCGGTTGAGAGATCGGATTATGGGGAAATAAAAAAAGCCAAGCTCAGAGAGCTTGGGCAAATACTTTTCTTAAAGTGCGCCAAGAAAGCCAATGTTAATTGAGGCACTGTATGTGACTACAAAAGTAGTAATAGGCCTCAAATAGTGCCATGATATATACATGCCCTACCCTACTGCCTCCTCTACGATGGCGATCTCCTCCTCGGTCAGGCCATAGAGCTCATAGACCATCTGGTCAATCTCGGCCTCAAGTAATGAGGTATCCGCAGTAGGGTCTTGTTTTTTGATGGTGATGATTTGATTAATAGGATCCTCTAATATGCTAGATTGAATTAACGGAATCTGGCTTAAATACATAGGTTTATATTCGTAATAACCATTCTGCTTGGTAGAAGCTATGGAGTGCATAAAGAACTTGATTAAGTTAGAATTCAATATGGGCAAAGCACTAATATTAGGAATAATAATAATGGTGGTTTTATCATTTGAATAATGTCCTCTTTTATCTATAGTAAAATTGGGCTTATTGGTAATTGATGGGACAACTACCTTTTCCTTCTCGAACTCATCATAATATGCACATGCTCTCAACTCCCACCAATAATCTCCTTGATCATATCTCTTCTTAGCCTTTGACTCATAGTATTCTAAATGTTGAGCTATGGCAGGATATCTGGCTCCTATTTTTTGCCATGCATCCGATTCGTTGACATCCCCAAACCATTTTTTGGTCTGCCCACATTCTAAGAGTATTAGATAATTCTCAGACTCTGGACACTCATAACGCTTAATATCTCGTCCAGCTAAAAAAGGCTTGATGACTTCTGCGCTATTAGCATCTTCCCTGATCAATCTCTTCTTAGTCTCTTCATCAATGACAAAGGCTTCGTTGAGGCCGGTAAGTAATCCTCTATAAATTCGACCGTCGACATATTCATTCAGGGAGACTCCTTGAGATCTAATTTTCTTCACCAGTAGTTGGGTGGCCTTATCGCTCATTACCCAGCCATCTTGACTTAACTCATCAATTAATATCTCGATTTCATTTATATTGACATATTGGTTAAGGCCATCGACAAAATCCAGTGTGCCCACATTAACCGCTCGGATTGTCTCAATAGGATTGCTACGAGACAGACTCAAAATCAATGGATATGTCGTCACCTCCTCGAATACTGGCAAATCTCCGAAATCAATGATCTCGTGAACTCGAATGGTTTGTAAATAGTCTCTCAGAGTCTTGCCATACCGAGCTCTCATCCATTTATTAGGTATGATATAGCTGAACTGCCCTGCCGACTGTAATAACCTCATACCAAGCTCCACGAAGTAGACATAGATATCTGCGCTACTGATATACAAATCATAGTCACTGTCGAGATAAGGTTTCAGCTCTTTGAACTCTTCTTGTCTGATATACGGAGGATTACCCACGACCATATCAAATCCGACATACTCTCCCTCATCATCGAGCACCTCTGGAAACTCAAAGCGCCACTCCAGGGCATCGTGATAGATCTGGTTATCCTGTATGTCCTGGATATATTCTTTTTGCTGGTCTATCTTTTGTTGTAGGGCTTTTTGAGCTTTGGCTTTTTTCTTTTGTTCTGACTTGGATAGTTCTACCTCTATGAGCGTTGCTCCAAATCTATCGTAGAACTGATTCTCAAACTTAGATAGTTTCATCTTGTCCTTGGAGTTGACTTCGCTCTGAAAGTCATTTTTAATCGAACCGATTAGGCCCTTGAACTCTGCTTTTTGAGCCTTGTCAGTAGCATCCTTATAGCTCTGGACGGCTGCCTTGTATGCGTCTATGGAGTACTTAGATTTTTTGAGTGTTTGTTTGAGGCTGTCTTGTAGACCAAATCTACTGACCAGAGAGTTGCCACACTTGATATTGATATCGATATTAGGCAGGGTTTCTAACTGGGTGTACCCACTATCGGCGGTGTAGTAGGCGTTTTTGAGCAGTTCGATCCATAGCCTCAATCGACATATTTTGACTGAGTTAGGATTGATGTCGACACCAAAGAGGCAGTTTTCGATGAGGGTTTCTTTCTCATGAAAGAGCATCTCCTGGACCTGCTGTATCTCTGGTATCGTGTTACCTTGATCTGACAGATGATAATCATAGAGCTCGTCAGTCTCCTGGTGAAGGATCATGAGTTCGTCATTCTCTACCTCTGCCCTATAGTATCGGACTCTATCACCATTCTTATAACTGAGTATACCGAGGTATGACTTCAGCGCTATGATCTCATTGAGCATAGAGACTAGGAAGTGTCCGGATCCGACTGCTGGATCACAGGTCTTGAGTTGATTAATGATCTCGTTAGCTTCAGCTCGTGCTTCTTTAGATATCCCGATATAATCTCTCAATTCATTGATGCTGGAGGCTTCATAGCCTTTGAGCTCGTTAAATCGTGTTATCACACATTGATGTAGGGTCTGACGACACATGTACATGGTGATGAATCCAGGGGTGAATACAGAGCCTTCTTTGTACCCATTGATTTTCTCGAATATCAGCCCCAATACAGCGGCGTTAATTAGATTTTTGTTTTGCTCTTGTATTTCTTCGCTGCCCTCTGTACTGAAATCATAACTATCTAAGAATAGGAATAGATACTCTAATGCTTTGATCTGTCCTTTTCTTCTCTTTCCATCATCGCCTTTGAGCACTGTCTTGTCATAGATAGTAATGACGGGATCATCTTCCAGACCGCTAATTCTGATCGTGGCAGACTCTACGTCTGATGGTTCAAATAGAGAACTATTGAGGTACGGTATGCGCCGATATTTGTCCTGTAGGTTAGGTCGACGAGACTCGGGTCGTACTGCCAGTACCTGAAAGAACAACTTATTGAGTGCATCATAATTGCTGATATCCTGATAGTTCAAAAACCTGTAGGAGGTATCTCCCTTGTGATAACTCACCAATTGAGCTTCTAAGAGTTTTAAAAAGAGAATCCTATTGATCCATGTGATACTTAACTCTAAGGCCGCATTGTATTTGCGCTCCTGATGGTTCTCTCCAAATGATATGAGTTTAGAAGGGCTGATATCATACTCGAGGATATTCATGGCATTCTCTATGAGGCTACCTGAGTCTGGTTGTTCTTTGCGAGCTATGAGTTTCTTATTCTTAA
>CAZDHV010000295.1:0-3657 GCA_964505335.1 uncultured Saprospiraceae bacterium
TAATGAGGCTCAACTCTGAGAATAAAACAACTATAGTCATGGTGACTCACGACGAAAATATGGCTAAGAAAACGCACAAGTTGATGCGCCTTTATGATGGTCAGCAAGTTGCTTAATTTCTCATCAATACAATAAATCACCATGATAAGTAATTACATAAAGTTGGCCATTCGAGTATTGGGGAGGAATAAGTTTTTCACGGCAATCTCCCTATTTGGTATCAGCTTCACCTTAGCCATACTCATGATCCTCATTTCAATGATTGAGACAGAAGCTGGTAAGACACCTCCCTTGTCAGAGAAAGACAAGATGGTCGTAGTTCCTACTCTTGGCATGAAAAGAATGTTCTATGATACCATCTATGCCTATGATACAACCATCTATAACGGATCAACTATAATAGACACCAGCTATACACTTCAGGAGGAAGGGTCAAATAACTCTAATAATGAATTTGGCTTATGGTTTTTAGAAGAACACTTGAGTAACATACCCAATGCCAAAGAATATTCATTTTTTAATAGAAGCAGGGTCTATAACTCTTATGTCAACAACTCCAAGGTTGAGCTCAAATCGTTATATAGCGATCACAGATTTTGGGATGTCTTTGATTTTCAGTTTATAGATGGATTCGGATTCTCTCAGACAGCCGTAGAGAACGAAGAGCTCGTAGCAGTAATTACTGATGACCTTGCTGATAAATACTTTGGCAGAAGAGACAATATTGTGGGTGAGCTCATCGAGATGGATAGTCGACAATTTAAAATAATAGGAGTAGTTAAACCAGCAGGTGTCTTATTGCTGGCTGTCGATATCATTGTGCCTTATACTCATGATCATCTTGAGCTTCAAAACAGAAATGAATATGGCTTCGGCGCCTATACAGCAATGTACCTTGGAGATAAAACGTCAGATGTGGAGTTGATCAAAGAGGATATTGCTTTTATAAATTCCAAGACAGAAGTGCCAGCACCAGCTCAGGATGATTACGATATAATTGAGTTTAAGCCATATGGGTTCTTAGAAGCATATGCAGGATTGCTATTAGATCTGGATGAACCTAAAAAGAGTCTGAGTATCATGAAGTGGGTCTTGATCGCACTTTTTGGTTTTTTAATCATACTTCCTACCCTTAATCTAATCAATCTCAATGTGGGGAGAATCATGGAAAGAAGTTCTGAGATAGGGGTAAGAAAGGCATTTGGTGCTGATCAGAGGACCATATTGATTCAATTTATAATTGAAAACATCATACAGACATTCTTAGGGGGGATTATTGGATTGGGACTTGCCGTGTTAGGAATTTATCTGATTAACGACGCCCGTCTTATGGGTGATGTAGTACTCAAGATTAACTATAGATTCTTCTCTTACAGTATTATCATTTGCCTAATTTTTGGCCTTCTCTCTGGCCTACTACCAGCCTATAAAATGTCCAAAATGCATGTTGTCTCAGCTTTAAAACAGAACAAATTATGATCAAACATATATTCACTCTTATTTGGAATAAAAAGGGATCTAACGCCCTAATTCTCTTAGAAATCTTACTAGCATTTATCGTCTTATTTGCTGTATTGAGCTTTGTGTTCTATAATACTGACAGACTTGATGATCCTCTGGGTTTCGAGACTGAAAACAGAAAATATATCAGATTCGGACATTTAGAAAGCATGAACGATTCAATCAGAGATCTCACCATGAAAGAACTTAAGAGATCTCTTGAAGACATGGAATTAGTAGAACATGTTGGTTTTGGTCATGATGTAGGCCCTTTTCTTGGAAACAATTGGTGTAGTGGCAATGATGATTTAGGTTATGAAATACAGGCCTGCTACTCTGTTGTTGATTACGACTTTATAGAAGCCAATGGAATGAACATAATTGAAGGTCGAGGCTTTAGCGAGAGCGATCTCAACTCTACCTATCAGATGCTGATAGGAAATCAAACTTTCATGACCAAAACCTTTGGTGAGAAAAGTATGATAGACAGTATCATTCCATTCCAAGGTAATGAATCAAAGATCATAGGAGTTGTAGATGAATACAAGTATGACGGAGAATTTAAAGAGTCTGAGAACACACTCCTGATATTGTCTAATCCTAAGTTTAATGGATTTGCTAATATGACTAGTGCATATCTTAAAATGTCACCTACGGCTGACATAGCTTACGAAGAGAAAATCAGTAAACTTGTGGAGAGCACCATTAAGACCTCAAGCTTTTCTATACAAGATGCTCCGTTATTAAGGAAACGAGCTAATCTACAATCGTGGATTCCTATAGTTGCACTATTAAGTATGTGCGTATTCTTATGTGTCAATGTAGCCTTAGGTTTGTTCGGTGTCTTGTCATACTCTATTAGTAAGAGAAGAGCAGAGGTTGGCCTTAGGAGAGCCTTAGGTGCTCACGCTGGATCAATAATTCAGCAGTTTACATTAGAGGTTATATTACTGGCATCACTTGCCCTAGTAGTCGGCGTCTTCTTTGCCTTGCAAATCCCGTTATTAAAAGTAGTCGATGTAAATCCAACTATATTTTATAGAGGCATTGTATATGCTACGGTAATTATAATGGCCGTGATAGGTGTGTGCGCGTTATACCCAAGTATACAGGCATCTAGAATTCATCCTGCAACCGCACTACATGAAGATTAAGAAGTGGACCTTGTTTTTAAAGTAATTGTCGGTTCTTAGTATAATCATATGAATAGGATATTAATTATCGATGACGATCAGAGCGTTTGTGCGAGTATAAAGCTCTTGCTCAAGCGCTCATCCTTTGAGGTGATGAGTGTCCATCAGCCAGCATTAGCCTTGGATACCATTGCCACGTTTCGGCCAGATCTGGTGTTGTTAGATATGAACTTTAGCATCGATACCAGTGGCCGGCAGGGCATGAAGATGCTGTCTAAAATACAGGAGCTTGATTCTTCGATTATAGTAATCTTGATTACTGGCTGGGCAACACTGCAGTTAGCCGTTGAAGGAATGAAAAATGGGGCTAAAGATTTTCTTGCGAAGCCCTGGGATAATAAACATCTGCTGAACTCCATTAAAACAGCAATAGCGCTATATGGCAAGGCGGATCAAGACAAAATTGAATCGCGACCCTCGACATCGCACATCATAGGCCAAAGTTCAGCACTGAAAGACGTGCTAAAAGTTATTAATAAGGTTGCGCCTACGGAAGCGAGCATATTAATAACTGGAGACAGTGGCACAGGTAAAGAACTTATCGCTGAAGCTATACATAGTCAGAGTCAACGCAAGGATGAATCATTTGTTAAAGTGAATCTCGGAGGAATATCTACTTCTCTGTTTGAAAGTGAAATGTTTGGACATGTAAAAGGAGCTTTTACTGATGCTAGTACAGACCGCATAGGTCGTTTTGCAAAGGCAGAAGGGGGTACAATATTCTTAGATGAGATCGGTGATTTAGCCCTGTCGAGTCAAGTGAAACTGCTCAGAGTATTACAGGAAAAATCATATGAGGTATTAGGATCAAGCAGAACTATTAAGTCTAATGTCAGAGTGGTGAGCGCCACTCATAAGTCATTGCCTGAGTTAGTTGCTGCTGGTACATTCAGAGAAGATCTATTTTACCGTATCAACTTAATACAAATACATGTTCCGTCGCTCCATGAAAGAAGAGAAGACA
>CAZDHV010000296.1:0-2250 GCA_964505335.1 uncultured Saprospiraceae bacterium
AGTCGTCGTCTTGCTCCCAACTCTGGATGTAAGCAGAAGACTTAATTTCTATTTTGATTCCGGATGGCGTATGAAGATCATAATTATCCCATTCTTCTCTCGGGGTGGTGAAATCCACACCTATGGCAGAACCTACGATAAACTCTGCTAATCGTCCCCGGAGAGTATTACTCACTAAATCGGAGGCATTCCATCTCCAAAAGTCCAATAGAGTATATCCAGTTTTAGTGCCATTGGTGCGTAGTAGCTCTTTGCCTGTTTTTATTGCTTTGTGTTTGAGGTTCATGGTATTAAGGTAGTCAGTTCTTCAAAGCATAGGTAAAGCCATCCCACTTAGCCTCATACAATATCTCATTTCTTCGATTTAAGCATAGAAATCAATTATCTTTTGGTCTTAAATCAAGACTCGATGAAAAGACTACTGTTTTCTCTTGTGATGTGTTTCGGCGTGATGTTCTGTTATGGACAAAAGACCCAAAAGCCTGTACTACATGCCAAAAAATGGATGGCGATAACTGGTAAGCCTTTGGGAGCTACTGCTGGTGCGATGATCTTCAATCAAGGTGGTAATGCGATCGATGCATCCTGTGCTATGCTGGCCGCTACATCCACGATGTGGGATGTTTTGAGTTGGGGAGGGGAGACGCAAGCTCTCATCTATAACCCTCATACCAAGAAGGTAATAGGCATCAATGCCTTAGGTGTTGCTCCTACTGGAGCGACGGCAGAGTTCTTCTTAGAGCAAGACATGAATTATCCACCGCCCTTTGGGCCTCTCGCCGCAGTAACACCAGGCACGCCAGGAGGCTTGATGACCATGCTGGCGGAATGGGGCTCAATGTCCCTTGCAGAGATCCTTGCTCCGGCCATGGATATGGCGTCAGGATATCCTATCGAGGGGCAAACTGCGGATCGGATTGAGACTCACAAGGAGCGGATAAAGGAATGGCCCTACTCCAAGGAGATCTACCTAACTCATTTAGGAGAAGAGCGAGAAGCCCCTCATGCGGGTGAGATCTTTAAGCAGATGGACCTCCTCAACACACTGCAGAAGTTGGTCGATACAGAGCAGCAAGCGCTATCTATGGGCAAATCACGTAAAGAAGCCATCTATGCCGCCTATGATCGATTTTACCGTGGAGATATCGCAGAAGAGCTTGTCCGAGGAACCCAAGAACAAGGCGGGTTGATTACTATGGAAGACTTGGATAACTGGCAGGTCTATATCGAAGAGCCAGAAGTCACTAATTATAAAGGAATCGAAGTCTATAAGCTGACCTCATGGGTGCAGAGCCCAGTGATGTTGCAAGCTTTAAATATGATCGAGGATATGGATTTTGCTTCCATGCCATACAATACAACGAAATATCTGCATATGCTCTATCAGGTGATGAATATGGCATTTGCAGATCGGGACTTTTACTATGGAGATCCATACTTCGAGCCTCAAGAGCCGATGAAAGGTCTACTCTCTAAAGAATATGCTCGGGACAGGGCAGCCCAGATTAACTGGGAAAAGAATGATGTGGATGTCAAGCCAGGAAATCCATACCCATATCAAGAAGGCGTCAATCCATTTCTTGACATGTTAGACGGTTGGAATAATGAATCCACCTCACGCCATATCCCAAGAGAATCACTTGATGATGAATTTCCTGTCGACGATATCTTTTATACAGGCACGACTTCGATCCAGGCCGCAGATGCCGAAGGCTGGGTAGTATCTATTACGCCCAGTGGGGGATGGGTGCCAGCAGTGATAGCCGGTAATACGGGTGTAGGTCTTAGTCAACGCATGCAGAGCTTCGTTTTGAAGGCTGATGAAAACCCGTACAATGTTGTGGAGCCTGGTAAGCGCCCGAGAGCTACTCTTACTCCAAGTATGGCGCTGAAGGATGGCCGACCATATGTGTCCTTTGCTGTACAGGGTGGCGATAGTCAAGACCAGAATTCACTGCAATTTTTCTTGAATATGGTTGAGTATGGCATGAATGTCCAGGAAGCCGTCGAAGCAGCTAATATGAACAGCTTTCAGATGAGAGGTTCATTTGGAAATCATGAAGTGAGTATTGGTAAAATGCTACTGCATACCTCTACTCCATATTGGACTCGCAAGGAACTGAAAGCCATGGGTTATAAGCTAGAATTTAGTGATCGTACCTCGGGACCGCTCAATGCCATCTTCTTTGATTGGGATCAAGGAAGTATGTGGGGCGGCAGCAGCAACCACGGCGAGGACTACGGCATTGG
>CAZDHV010000296.1:2350-3651 GCA_964505335.1 uncultured Saprospiraceae bacterium
ATCAAGGAAGTATGTGGGGCGGCAGCAGCAACCACGGCGAGGACTACGGCATTGGATGGTAGGAGCGACCGATTCTCGACGCAGTCGAGATGAATGTCTGGGAGACATTCAAGGGAGCGAACCGCGATAGCGGGTGGGTAAGCCAAATATCTTTGTTGGAAAGATGATGTCTGGATGAGTCAGCAGAGCTGACGAACCGCATGAAATGCGGGCGGGTGAGCCGGTTTCCAGAGCTGACGAACTGCATGAAATGCAAGTTGATCGAATTAGTCATTCTGGTAGTTGAAACTTCATTTATTTATTAATGAATTGAGCAACGTTAATTGGATGATTTGGCTACGGACATTGCTTGTTGGTGATGCGTGATCAACCCTCTTTCACATCCCACTCGGACTAGGCCTGCAGAATTTCGCACCTCCAGCTTACGCATGAGATTCTTCTTGTGTGAGATTACGGTATTCGTACTGATATATAACAGTTTGGCTATTTCATCAGAGGTGTACTCATAAGCGATGAGGGTCAGTATTTCTTGCTCGCGCTTGCTGATAGGTGTATGTAGAGCGATGTACTTCATGATCTATTTGTTATACTATAAAGATCTTCTATAGCTGTCGGCTGTGGCATATAGGGTTTCCTATATATTTCGGAGTTGGATCTATAGGGAATCCTATAATTCCAAAGTGAATAGTGTTATTTAGGGTTTGTACAAGTCTCATTCCTTGTTGTCAACAGCCTATATGACATCAAAGTGAGCAAGCACATCGATTGTAAAATCGTATAACTTCATACTATGAAACGCATCATGGTCATAGGTTGCAGCGGATCGGGAAAATCGACTTTGTCCCTCCGATTACATAAGTTGCTCGACCTGCCGATCTTCCATCTGGATCAGGTATACTGGAAGCCAGGATGGATCGAAAGTGAGCGAATAGAGTGGATTGCTGCAGCAGATAAGATAACGGCGCAATCAGAGTGGATCATTGATGGAAACTATGGGAGCACCATGGACGCCCGAATGGCACGGGCAGATACGATTGTCTATCTTGATTTTTCAACACTGAAGTGTCTCTATCGGATTACCAAGAGGATATGGCAATATAAGGGCTCATCAAGGCCTGATATGACAGCTGGATGCCCAGAGCGTTTTGATCTGGAGTTTTACCACTATGTGCTCACATTTAATCTAACACGGAGGAAAGGCCTTATCGACAAGGTCAAAGCTGTCCAAGATCATAAGGATGTTTATATACTGAGGAGTAATCTGGAGATCGAAAACTTCTTTGACGGCGTCAAATCCTCAT
>CAZDHV010000297.1:0-3649 GCA_964505335.1 uncultured Saprospiraceae bacterium
GTGCTCAGGGTCGAGAATTACAGGACTGGGAAATTGAATCGGTACTGGCTTATCTGTGGACGATAGAGTTGAAAATCGACGATTTAAATCTTGAAGCGAGTGACGTCGCAACGTTAGAAGCGGCACTAAATAATCCGACTGATCAGCATGACGCCGTCGGCTTAATCAAGAGTAAATATCTCCAAGGCTCTCCAGCAACATTTTTAACGCCGCCGGAAGATCGTACTGTTGGGACAGGCCTACCTGGTGATGTTGATAATGGTAAAAAGATTTATGATAGTAGCTGTCTACACTGCCACTATCAGAAGGAATATTCCTTCCTCCATTTAGATGATAATAAGTTGAGCTTTAAGTATCTCGAAAATGGAGCTTCAAGTTATAGTAGGCACTCCCTATATCAAGTTACACGGTATGGAACGTACTCCCTCTATGGCAAGAAGTCCTATATGCCTAATTATACTGAAGAGAAGATGAGTAATCAGCAGCTTGCTGACCTCAGAGCTTATATCAGGCATAGGGCATTGCAGTAGTGCAACTGAGGCAATGGATGTGTCTGATATTAACACGCCTTCTGTCGATAGATGGTTTCTATTTTATCAGAGAGATTGGGATCTTCTTTCTCTTTTAAAATCCAGTTAGGAGACACCTTGTTTTCGAGCCATAACCATCGTTGCATGAACCTAGTAAGATCTGGTATGAACATCGATTTTGGGAGTAGGCTAAGTTGATTTTTGTACATATATATAACAAAGGTAGAATGATAAGCTCTGTCAGTTTTAAGATGATTTGGGCTGAAGTCAAGGGAGGCACATAGGGTAATTAATTTTTTGAATATTGCTCCAAATTGATCAAACATCGGCTGAACGATATACTCTTGCTCGTGTCTCAACAACTTGATATTGGCATCCCATATTTTGAGATTTAGAGTTTCACTGTCATATTCAGATTTGTGTTGAATAGCGGAATCCAAAGCCTCCCAAGCGACGAGCATTTTAGCATAATGAGGATCGTCCTTCATGAGATCTGATATCAAGGTAATTCCACCATCCAGATAAGCCTGGTGAGTCCATGCTATATCATCATAGATTCGATTATTGATATGACGAAGCAAATTAAAATCATTGATTAGACCTTTCTTACGACATGAAGAGTGCAAGTCAAGGATATTAAAATTGCTCAGGCGATAGGGTATGAGACCGATGCCAATGTGATTAGACGCAAAAGATGCCATTCCGGCCCACTTAAATACATCTGGATTATCCAGGTAAAGTTGTGCATAGAGGCTACTGATTTTCTTGTTTCGATCTATCACCTCAGTCTCAGGAGGAAGTTTCGCCTCAAACTGTTCTTTATAATCCTTAATGCTCAAAATATCTAATCAATTCTGCTTGCTAAGTTAGCACAATGTACCATCGATGAGTAACTATCATCAACTTAAGGTGGCAGTGATGAGCTGATCTTGTGGGAGACCTGACCAACTATGTTCCACTATTGAGCCATCATATTTTTCGATTGCTACATCAAATCCGGTGAGCTGAGACATTCCACTGACCTTCTCGATATGCTCGATGCCGTCTGCCGCCAGAATATTGACATTTACACCTGAAGTCTTTTTTGCGGTGACCATAGCAGTGCTCTGATGCCCCCATCCATGAGGTACCGCTACGGTCTTGCGCTGTAAGTCATCCAGATACTTGACAGGTAGGATTATGCTGCCTGTCGTAGTGCTTACCTTGGCTAAGTCCTTTGCGGACAGACCCATTTCTTGTGCGTCATCACTGTGCATATAGAGATAATTGGTGATTCTTTCACCACTAGCAAAATCTTCGATGTTGTGTGTCCAGCTATTGTGAGTAGTGACATCTCGTTTAGTAATTAGCTTATACTTGCTTTTAGCTTTGAGTTCACTGGTAAAGAATTCTTCAAGATGCTTTGACTGGGTTAGTAATTCCTCCGGAGCCATTTGGATTTTACCATCATCAGTGAGCACACGATCTGGAACAAATGATCCAGGCTGATGCTCTTGCATAGCTAGGCCATGACTATGCTTTAACAGCTTCCTGAAGCCGACTTGTTTTGCCGACTTAAGTATTAGATTAAGAACGAATTCTTGTGGTACGCTGAAGTGTTTTTTCCTTTTTATCAGTGTGTAGCAACTCGATATGATCGTGAGTATCCATTGGGTAATGCGAGAGTTGAATAAAGACACCCCACCTCTTCGACAGAGCTCGAGATAGATGCTCGCTTCATCTCGCTGATCTTCTTCAGGATCTATCACTGAACGTGTTGCTTGGAGATATGGCTTGGTTTGTAATCCAAGCATGAGCGGAAAGATAAAAGGCAGATCCGGTCTCTCCAGAGGGCTTGTACAGGGAAGCATATAGTCGCCGATCATTCCTGTCTCATTGGGATAGATATCCAAGGTGACGAGGAGCTCGAGAGAAGAGAACGCCTCTCTGAGTCGATTAGAGTTAGCCATGGTAATCAGCGGGTTACCACCTGTAACTATTAATGCCTTGATCTGACCTTCGCCAGCCGTTAATATTTCATCAGCCAATATCCCTCCCGGAAAAGCGTCATTGGTACTATGAAAATTATGGAGCCTGCTGCGGTCATCCCTTATTAGTTTTTTACTTTTCTTCCCAAATTTTGGAAAGTCCATGATGCCTTTGCTGACGAGCATACCACCTCGACGATCGAGGTTTCCACTGATGATATTGATGCACTCCTGAACCCAATAAGCCATAGCACCATAGGTGCCCATATTAACTCCAGTTGAGCAATAGATGGCAGCACTTGGTGACGATATATACTCCGCCGCAAGCTTTTTGATGGCTGTAGCAGGTATTCCAGTAAGCTGTTCTGTCTTGTCTGCAGGCCACTGTCCAGACAGCTTGATGATCTCTTCATATCCAGACGTATGCTCATTGAGCCATTGTGTGTCCAGGTCCATTGACTGAATGATCTCATGGAGAAATGACAGATAAAAGAATACATCGCTATTTGGGCGTATTGAGATATGCTGACTGGCGATTTTGGCAGTTTCTGTTTTCCTGGGATCAATAACGACTACTTTGCCGCCCTTCTTCATGATATTCTTAATGTGCTTACTTGGATTAGGCACTTGCAAGAAACTCCACTTGGAGACCATCGGATTGGCTCCCACTATGAGAAGCATATCAGTATGCTCGATGTCTGGAAATGTCAACGTGAATGGAAATCCATACATGCGGTGGGATACGGCAAATTTATTGCTGCAATCCTGAGTCGCTGTGCTGTATGTGTTGTTAGACCCTATGCCATCCATAAAGCCTTGGGCAAATATTGGATGGAGTGCACTAAAGCCTGCCGCGGTACCTACGTATAGAGCAACAGAGTTAGGTCCATGGTCCTTGCGTAACTGCTTTATTTTATCACCTATCTCCTTCATGGACACATCCCATGTCTCACGCTCCCATTGTCCATTGCGCTTCACCATTGGCACTTTGAGTCTATCCTCGGTACTATATAACTTGTGTTGCTTGAGACCTTTCGGACAAGCAAACCCATAGGTGGTCAGATGATCCTTGTCTGGGCGAATATCGACAACCTTGTTGTCCACAGTATCGACCTCAAGGCCGCATAAGGATTCGCAGATTCGGCAGAAGGT
>CAZDHV010000298.1:0-3644 GCA_964505335.1 uncultured Saprospiraceae bacterium
CGAATCTCCCTCTACTCTACCTAAGTACTTATTCAAAAATGCGTCGTCGTCACCTACCGTAGGTGTAGGATTAGCAACATCTTGAGATGTCCCGTATATATAGCCATATGCCTCATCCCAGAAGTGTTCCATTTGTGTGTCGGCACCGCTGTCATTGCGTGCTACTTCGTTGTCATTATCCGATCTATTAGCACCGCTATCCAGGAAGTTCGGACTTAAGTAATTATTGATCATCTGGTCCGCCATGAGTGCACCGATTAGACCTTTGGTCACTGCCTGATCATATTCTAAGCCACCACCGTTGACATATCTCACTGATGATCCATCAGCAATCTGACCTGCAACACCCGGACTCGCCAACTCATTCCAATTAGGATACACCTCATTGACTTGGGCTACGATTAAATCTTCAAAATCTCGTTTTCGCTGGGCACTCTCAACACTATTACTAGAGAAGAAGTCATTGGATGCAGCCACTTTCCCTCTAACACTTCTGGTTGAGTTATTTAAGTCAGCATTGCTAAACGGACTGACGTCATCTCCAGTAGCGCTCTCATTGTTGTACATTTCTAATAGAGATGCCGCAGTCTGCGTAGGGTCTTTCATAGCAGCGACTAATTCTGTCGCCATCAATATCCGTTGTGTCTGACCGATAAATGATACAGTCGAGACTCCATCTCTAGTGAACTCATAGCTCGCTGGAGCACTTACAGTGTTTAGTACAATAGGGTTATCATCCGTACAACTGAACAATACTATTGTGAGAGCAAGTATAAAAATGTACTGTAATGTTTTCATCCCTACTAATTATGCTTCAAATGTAATCTTGCATTACCCTGTGAATTCTAATCATAATTCGGATTCACACTGCATTAATTAGTAGCTATCTACCTAATTTTGTTAGCAATGATTTAGGACTTTTTACGCCTTTTGCTGCTCTTGGCTAGTGGATTGAAGATCAGACATTTGTCAATCCAATATTCAAGCTGGTCGTCAGTATCAATTGCATCCATATCTATAAAGACATATCCTTTCATAGAGCGACCCGTAAAGTTCATAATATTGACGCCCTCAACCTTAAGTGCGTCTTCATATCCATTGGGCCCGATTCGAGCCATGAGTTGCTCCTTTATAATACCGCATAACATCTTATCATTCATCATATAACACAGACCACCCATCATCTTCTTGGACAAATACTCCACCTTTTTGCTGTTTAGGATTTGATCTATGCGCTCTTCCAAATACTCGTCATATGCCATGATACTAAGATACGTTCTAAGCGTGATACAACATAAGCGAACAAGCTGCTCATCCGTCTTGGTCAATCAGTCTTACTACAATTTATTGTGGACCTTATGCCCAAGAAATTATATATGAAAATGCCATTGAGATGGAATGACTCTGGTGTTCATCCCAAGAAACCTAATTTATATCGTGCACTCTACCAGAGTCCTACAATTCTACTACCTCGCCCATATTAAACTATCTGCGATGCAACATATTTGCCATATATATATTATATTAACAGAGTGTTAACGATATCAGAAATTGGGAACACATACATTCTTTGAAATTTTATTTACTCACCTAAAATATTTCCGAATGGATATAAAAGTTGAAAAAGGCTCTATTGATGGAACTAATTACTTTGAGAAATATGCTCGGCAATCTCTCCAAAAGTATTTCACTAACTATCCTTTTGTCGCATCAATCAAGGTTTTTTTTAGGGGCAAAAAACACCCATATAAGAAGGTAAAACTACAAGCAAGATTAAAAGGCAAAGATGTTTTTGTCGAAGGGACAGGAGCAAGGCATGATTTGGCGCTTGATGTAGCTTCAGCTAAGCTGCGAACGCAAGTGGAAAAATATAAATCTAAACGATACAAAAAAGCTTCATAACAAAACTAAAAATGGCTTCATCAACAAGGTGGAGCCATTTTTTATTTGTTCTTAATTTGCTCAAGAGATACAAATCAGAGGGCAACGTTTGCAATTTGACTTACCCTTCTTCTTGAATTTTTTACAACACTTCTTTTTGCAGGATTTAGCCATAAATACGAATATGTACTAAAGATAGTCGAGGCTGCTGAGTCGGTAAATCACAGTTATTTGATATCTCCCCCCTAATCTTGAGTGTTTGACCTAACAATATTGGTTAGATAGAAAAATGTCAGCGTCAATCAACTATATCAAGATGTCGCCATTTATATTAGATAATAACTTAGTAATTCGACCTATCGAGTTAATCTGCCTTTCTCCCTAAATTGCCACTCATTATTTCAGTATGCATAAATATCAAATTGACTAATTATGATCTACCGTATTCTTTTGATAATCACATTGTTTCTCTCTTGCTCGCTTAATATAAACGCTCAAGATGACGACGAAAAAAGTGCGCTTGAAAAATTTAATGTAAGCGGACTGAATTTCAGAAGTATCGGTCCTGCCATAACCTCGGGAAGAATATCACATATTGCACTTGCCGATGAAGCTAAGCCTTCAACATATTATGTAGCCACTTCTTCTGGTGGAGTCTGGAAAACTGATAACTGGGGGACGACATTCAAGCCAATATTTGATAGTCAAGGATCTTATTCTATTGGATGTGTAACAGTCGACCCCCATAATCCTAATGTTATTTGGGTAGGCACGGGCGAAAACAATGGACAGCGCAGTGTAGCTTATGGAGATGGAGTTTATAAATCAGTTGATGGAGGAGCGACTTGGAACAATGTCGGCCTCAAGAATTCAGAACATATCGGTAACATTGTAGTCCACCCTGAGAACTCAGATATCGTATACGTGTCGGCCATCGGCCCACTGTGGAATGAAGGCGGCGATAGAGGCCTGTTTAAGACAACAGACGGCGGTAAGAATTGGGAGGCCATATTAACCATCGATGAGCATACTGGTATCAATGAAATACACCTGGATCCACGTGATCCAGATGTGATGTATGCTACTGCTCATCAGCGTAGGAGACATGTGTTTACCTATATCAGTGGAGGACCACAATCTGGCATTCACAAAAGCACAGATGGAGGGGAGACATGGACTAAAATCACCAAAGGACTGCCATCAGTCGACCTCGGACGGATCGGCATGGCTATTTCACCTGCTGATCCTGAAATGCTCTATGCCATTGTTGAGGCAGCCCAAGGCAAAGGCGGGTTTTATCGATCTACCGACCGTGGAGCCAGTTGGCACAAGCAGGGCTCCTACTCTACCAGCGGCAACTACTACCAAGAGATCATTGCAGATCCTATCAATCCCAATCGCATCTATGCTATGGACACTTGGATGAAAGTATCTGATGATGGCGGCAAGACTTTTAAAAACGTCGGAGAAGACTTTAAGCATGTCGACAATCACAGCATATGGATAGATCCCGCAAATACTGATCATCTCTTAGTAGGATGTGATGGCGGCATCTATGAGACCTATGATAAGGGGGGCAATTGGGACTTCAAAGCCAATCTCCCAATCACGCAGTTCTATAAGGTTGCCGTAGATAATGACTATCCATTTTATAACGTTTATGGTGGCACTCAAGACAATTTTAGTCTGGGTGGACCATCAAGAGTCATCACTAACCACGGCATACAAAATAGTGATTGGTTCATCACACACGGAGGCGATGG
>CAZDHV010000299.1:0-3635 GCA_964505335.1 uncultured Saprospiraceae bacterium
CCGTTTGTGGATCTCTGAAATTCTGATAAATGATTGGGCTAATATTAGATCCAAACTGGAGATCCATTAACTCGTCATATCCTACACTCAGACCTAACTTGTCAGATTCGTTGTTGACAATTTTCTGCTCAACGAAATAATTCCAAAGTGCCGCTCTACTGGCATTCGGATCCTGAGCATTGGCAAATAGTGAACTATATGCTGATTCGAACTCTCGGTTAGAGACGTCTTGGCCTGCAATCTTGCCGATAGAGTTGCTCACAGAGGGACCTCCTCCACCTGGACCCATCGCATCCATTAATATAAATGACAATGTCGCCAGTGCTATTATGATAAACACCAACCACATGTTGTTTCTAATCTGTCCTATTAAAGCCATAATATGATATGTTAGCTATTGCCCGTTTTCAAAAGAAGCGCAAAGGTAGCATCTTTAGCAACCTTATTCAAATGCAAAAACAGCACTAACGGATACTATATTGTTGAGTCGCGGCAATTACACTTATAAGGCTACTATTAGGACAATAATCGAAGTACATTTATTGCCTGTCTACTAAATCAACTTTATCCTCATGGCGACAAGATTTATTGATATAGTTAGATATATTCGTGCCCTACTTTTTGTTAACCACATAACTAATCTATCAGAATGAAATCGTTTAAAATCTTATTAGCCTTGGCGCTTGGTATAGCGCTTGTTTCGACGTCTTGCGTCAGTAAAAAATCTTTTGAAGCCCTTCAAGGCGAGAAAGATGATCTCGGCATGAAGCTTGAAAAACTCCAAGCTGACTTTGACGCCACTAAAACAAGTCAAGATTCAGAAATAGCTTCTCTCAAACAAGCAAATGCAAATCTATCAACACAGAAATCTTCTTTAGATGCTGACCTAATGGCGACTAAAAAAGAAATGGACTCTAAAATTGCTGAGGTTCAAGCCAATGTCGATGACAAACAAGCACAACTAAATGCATTACGAGCTGAAATCAACTCGGCATTCGCAGAAGTCGACAATGCTGTCTCTGGCAGCAATGCTCGCATCAAGGAGGTAGAGAACTTCTTATACCTCGATGTCGCTAATGAAGTAGATTTCAAATCAGGCTCTACTCGTGTAAGCGGTGACGACACAGAAACACTTGAGATGTTAGCTAACATGCTCAAAGGAAATCCATCAGTAGCACTCATCATCGAAGGCCATACTGATGACAAACAAATTCTTGATGGCAAAGCATATAAAGACAACTGGGATCTTAGCGTAGCAAGAGCCACTGAGGTAATTAGAGCTCTTATAGATATGGGTGTCGATCCAGATCAATTGATTGCTTCTGGACGTGGAGAAAATATGCCTGTTGCTGATAATGAAACTGCAGACGGTAGAGCACAAAACAGGAGAACCGAAGCAATCCTAGTCCCTAACATAGGTAAGCTTTACAAACTTAAAGGATAATATGTCCGTATAAGAATGAAACTATCTAAGGTCATAGCTCCAGAAGCTATGGCCTTTTTTTAGCTCCAATAGGTTTGAGCAAGTGCGATCAACTTATCCGTACCATGAAGACTCAACCGATGCCCGAGCTGATCGTCGTTATCTCCTATAAGTCCTGAGTCTACACTAATCTCATCGTCTAAAAACGCTTCTGCCTTTATGTGGAAATCTATACGACTCAACTCCTTATCACGATAGTTCTTAGGCATATTTTCAAGGACATATCTGACATAATTGAGGTTGTTGACATGACCATTCCAATCTAAGTCGTAAGATTTAACTTTGACTTGTTCTGTATGTATGATCTCGACAATTTTAGCAAGGCGAGATGGCGGCAATTCTAAAACAGTTTCTTCCGGAGTCACCTTGAGAGCTAGCAAGAAATCAGGTATGCGGGCCATCTTACGCTCGACAAAGTTAAGCAAGGTCCACGTGCTACTGGCATAAGCTAATAGCCTGCCGTCCATATCGTACATCTTATAATCACGATAGGCCAGAAAGCGATCAAAATGAGAGGGATACGTCACCACACTTACCTGTTGACCGAGATTTGGTCGATCGACTATGGTGAAAGATTTGCGCAACAATACCCACGCCAGATTCTGCGGTTCTAATTCTGCTACCGATGCGCCAAGATCACTGGCACTACCCATCGATGCCTCTTGCACCAGATGAAGGATTGCAAGTGGTGTTGCTTTCTGATCAGTATCAACCTCTGAGGAGCGTATGGTATACTCCTCTCTCCATCGGATATCTTTGGTATGATTACTCATGGCTGCAGCGACCATTGATGCCCAGGACATAGTTTTTGACGACCTCTATTTCAGGTGCGACCTCAGCGCCAAGAAAACCAGTGATCATATCATCCGTCAGATACCCCGCAGCATATTCAGTAAGATCTTTACTTAAGGGCATATAGGTCCAATGCCATTTCTCCTCTTCATATCCTGTACGACCGCCAGACTTGTCGGTATATGGCTGACAGAATCCATAGGTGCCAGCATGCTCCAATAGCCAGTTATATTCTTGGAGACCCTGACCAGATTCAAAGTATGCATTATCAAAACTGTTTAAGTCTATATCTGTACCCCAATGATGTCTCGAGGTGCTCGGCATAGAGCTATAGAGCAAGATTTTCTTAGCCCGAGAAACGAAATCCTCCAGATCGCTGGCTGCTGTTCCATCCGATAATTTTGTGGCACCTGTCCACTTCCGTTCCCATATCCCCCGCTGATACTCAAAATTGCGAGTGGCAGATCGAATGGTGAAGTTGACACCCTCAGATGCAGCGTGCTGGTGCATCTTGAGAAAATCTCCATAGGCTTCGGTTCTCATGTACATGCCGTCTCGAGAGGCATATTGCGATGGGATTAGGACAAAGTCATTATGCTGGTCAGGTTCAAACTGACCCATGATATAGTCAATCTTGGCAGCATCTATAGGTTCTGGCTCTGTAGGCATGGCTTGTGATTCTTGTGGCTTGTTCTGGCATCCCAAAGCCATAACTAATAGCCCAAGGCTAATAATACTTCGCATCTTCTTCAGCTGATTTTGCAAACTCAAAATCCACATTTTTCTTGCCGTAACCAAACGAGCCGTGTTCCTTAATTAGATCAACTAACTCAGGAGGGATACAATCCATCCATGATTCTTCATCACCGGTCGAGATGAGATCGAACACTTTATACGGGATAATATGCATGTGATCATTGTTGTACTTCTTCACTTGGACGATCTGCTTATTCTCAATCAGATGCTGATATAAAAACTTGATGCCGGCCGGTACAGGTAAGTTATCGACGAACAACATCTGATCGCCTTCTTTCTCCAGAGCGGGATATGCATATACCGTGATGTTTTTGCTAAATAACTCACCAAAGGCAGCTAAAAGCCTGCCGTCTTGATTGCTGTTATACTTTTCGATCAAGATTTCCTTCAACTCATGCACTCCCATCAAGATCCCGAGCCGCTGTATCTTGTAGTCTGAAAAATAGTTGATCAGCTTCTGATGATTACTACAGCTCGATATAATAACCGTAAGACCTAAGGCATTGAGCAAGCGCACCCTGTCAAGGTATTCCTGATCAGTGATCGGCCCAAAACGATTGAGGTTTTCCATAGTGAGCTCTGCCGCAGGCATACACTTGTCAGG
>CAZDHV010000300.1:0-3626 GCA_964505335.1 uncultured Saprospiraceae bacterium
TCCATTACAAACAAAAACTTAGAATCATGACACAAACATGTATCAGTCCAAGAGAAAAAGAGGTCCTTAATCTCATTGCGGACGAAAACTCTACAAAGATGATTGCCAAAGAACTATTCATCTCCGAACACACGGTAATCAGTCACCGGAAGAATCTGATGACTAAGCTGAACGCATCAAATACAGCAGGCTTAGTAAGGAGAGCATTCGAGACTGGAGTACTCCATCTGAGTCGTCAGGTAGCTCTCTTAGGTTTGCTATTCATAAGTGTCGGTTTGACTGCTCAACAGCAGGAGATTCAATATAATTCTGATTCGAAGCTAAGCACTAACGGACCGCATTTACTTATAACAGAAACAGATGATGCTGGACAGGGAGCGAATGATGATGGGTTCACACGTATGTGGTTTAAAAATTCATCATTTCCCAACTACTGGTCTTTTGCTGCTAGGCCTCATGAGGGTACCACCGATAGAGATAGTATATTATTCAATCCAATAGTCATTGCCTATGGAGATGTGGATAGTGAGACAAGAACTCAGAAGTTTGGTTTTAGTTCGGACGGAACTATGAGAATCAACAAGCAATATACGCTACCAAATATGGCTGGGGATTTAGGTCAAGTATTAATTGTGACGGATACCAGTAACAATCTCAATACAGTAACCGACTGGGGCTATATGGACTATATCGAGAAGGATGCTGCAATTGACGATGTGACACTTCAGTTGCATGAAAACTCTAACGGTGCTGCAATCTTGGGCTTTAGCAATGATCAATTTGCTAACAACCGGTTTTTTATTTCCGCAGATCCAACTGCTACTGGAGCACTTAATGCTGAAATGAATTTCAGATGGGGGGATGTTACTAATGCCGCTTCAGTGGTTGAATTTATCACCCTGAATGCGACAGATGAAAGGGTAGAAGTAGCTAGAAATTTAAATTTAGCGCACCAAAACGTTTTATTGAATGTATTCACAACAGGAAATCAAGGTTTCAGAATTTCTAATGAAAATGATGGATCCCCTCAAGAATGGTTGATGTATGTGCAAGGAGATAACATTAACGGGGCTCCTGCTGACATAGGCGATCTGAAGTTTTATAGCGACCATGATAGTAATCCCAGTCCTGCTGGAGTAAGTCATATACGAGCATCTATTGATCACGAGTCTGGTGTCTATAGCAATCTCAGTGATAGGAGATTAAAAACTGAGATAGAATATCTTAATCAGACAGTATCACTAGAAAAACTGCTCCAACTTAAGCCAGCATCGTATAAAATTAGAAATCAGATTGATACTGGTATATCATATGGGATGATTGCTCAAGAAGTACAGGAAGTGCTACCCAATATTGTAACTACAATGGAGGAAACTGAAGATGAGGTCTATTTCGGACTAACTTATGACGAGTTTATACCGGTTGTCATCTCTGCTGTACAGGAGCAACAAGCGATTATTGATACTCAAAATAAAACAATTGCAACCCTTCAAAATCAAATGGCCAAAGTCAATGAAACCTTAGCAGAATTAACAACAACCAGATCGGTTAATGCTGAAGTATCTGAGGACTAAGAATATTTAAGGCTCTGATTATATGGTCAGATCATGCTACTATCTGACTGATATTCGTAGAGTTCTTATTATATATAGGTTCTATTCACTTTTTGAATAGAACCTATTTTTAATTGTAACATTACCTCACCACCGGTATTACAACCCTCGACATATGATCTGGTCCATGATGGATCGCATTGCGAGCGATGATTCCTTCAGTCTCATCATAGTTGTTACCACCAGTATTGAGATTGCGAGCGAATCTCGGGAAGTTGCTACTTGACACTTCTATCCTGATTCGATGCCCAGCCTCAAAGTAGTTGCTGGTGGACATCGGTGTCAGATTTAACTCATAGATAGCGTCATCCTCCATGAAAACCTCTTGTTCATATCCCTCCCGATAGCGTGCACGTTGAATCGTCTCATCGAGATTGTAGGCAGTGCCATCTGGATAGACATCGATTAGTTTAATCGTAAAGTCAGTGTCCTTGGCATCGCTGGACACATACAAAGTGGACTCGATAAACCCTGATACTTCTACTCCCGCTGAAAGTGGCTCTGAGGTGTACACTAAGATGTCATGGCGCGATTCCATCTGACGCTGATCAAATGCTCCACCTTGTACAGCGTTGCCAGTACAACATACATTGCCACCATATGAAGGAACCGGGTTCATGGGATCATAGACATAGCCGTCCGTTCCTTGGTCAGATGCTGGAGTGGTGCTCAATGTCCCATCTCCATATCGGGAGTTAGCACCATTATCACTTGACAGATAATAGGTGACCATCTCAGTAGATTCTGGAGGCCACTGATCTGCTGAGTTCCACTTGTTAGAACCCATTGTATAGTATTGAACTCTTGGTGTATTCTCTTTAAAATCATTGTCAATATCCTTTAACCATAGATCAAACCAACCGTAGATCTGCTCATCATAGTTGAGACGGGCATCACCGACATTGCGTTCGCCTACTATGGTCTGTGCAGTAGCTCGCTTAAATGAGCAATGTAAGGTTGGGGCAATGACGAGATATTGATTGTCGGCTATGGTATGGTCTTCTATATTGTTACGCATGTGATTGAATAGCGCCAGATTGGGGCTGATCGATACATCATACCAGGATGTAAACCAAAAACTCGGCACACCAAATCCCATGTCATCATGATACAAGCCACCCTCAAACCATGCCGGATCATTGGGCTTGCGGGTGATCATCTTGTCATATACTTCTCGCTTGCCTCCGATATTTTGGAGGATGTCAGTCATCGGAAGATGAGCTAAGGCCTCCGACATGTCAACCCTAGGATTTTCTGGCGCCAGATCATAAAATCGCGATATTCTGATTAAGTCCTCTTGAGTGGCCCCTTCGGGAATACGTGGTTTGAACTTGTCATGCTCCACGCCGTATAGCCAAGAGAAGAACAGCATCTGCTCCGCGCCACCTCGGTACCAGTTACCCTGCTCCAGGTAATCACCTACTCTCCCAATGCCAGCACCATACGCTTGTGGCACCATACAGGCATGAGATGGATGATCGAGTGCAGCGACGGCCATCTGCCACTCCGCTGTCGATGAGCATCCCAGTGTGCCTATCTTACCGTTGCTCCAGGACTGGTTCTTTATCCATTCGAATGCATCATATCCATCTGTTATTGGTACACCAAGGATATCCCATTCTCCCTCTGAAAAATATCGACCTCGCTCATTTTGCACGACATAGGCATAGCCACGCTTAACGGCTTCATAGGCCCGCTGCATGGTACGTGTGCGCTGCTCGCCATCACCCCAGCTATTGAAATTATATGGCGTGCGTGAGAAGATCACTGGTACGGGCTCATCAGTCTTGGGCCTATAGATATCAGTACAGAGTCTGATACCATCCCGCATAGGCATCATGACTTTTTGATCGATGATGGCCTTCTCTTCGATTTGGGTGATGATGTCATCTTGGGCAATAATATATGCATTAGATGATAGGATTAGCATCAAGGCTAAAACAATGTGTGATAAGTTAGTTTTCATGAGAATCAATTTCATCGGTAATAAATAAAAATAATTAATTCTCATAA
>CAZDHV010000301.1:0-3591 GCA_964505335.1 uncultured Saprospiraceae bacterium
AAGCTTTGTACACATGTGAAAGAGTTAGGTGTTCATGTGATTATCGGTGCTAATGAGAAGGTCAGTACAGGCCCTGGCAATGGCACCTTATATAATAGTATACTCACAATAGATCAATCAGGCAACTTGGTCAATCATCATCGCAAGTTGATGCCTACATACACAGAAAAATTAGTACATGGACTGGGTGATGGCGCTGGGTTGAATTCGATTGAAACAAGTCATGGTCGTATCGGTTCACTGATCTGTTGGGAGCATTGGATGCCGCTTGCACGTCAGACTATGCACGATGCTGGAGAGGATCTACATATCGCATTATGGCCACATGTCAAGGAACTACATCAAGTCGCCAGTCGACATTATGCACATGAAGGCAGGTGCTATGTCGCTGCAGTTGGGCAGATCATGCATGAGTCAGAATTACCCGCCGGACTCAGTATTTCACCTAAGATCAAGGTTCCCGATGATGGAATCATCATGAAAGGGGGAAGTGCTATATATGGCCCTGATGGTTCAGTTGTCATAGAACCATCATACGGCAAAAGAGAAATAATCATGGCAGAATTAGATTTAAGCACTTGTGTAGGTGAGCGCATGAATCTGGACGTCACTGGGCACTATCAGCGTAGCGATGTATTTGATTTTAATGTTGATCGATCGAGGACAAAGTAGCTTCGATAGCCTGAAACCCGAACATCTCAGAAAACTGGTTGACTAACAATTCTTCAACCTCTTGACGGTCTACTTTACGACCTAACTCTTTAGAGATACTTGTGACTGTCTTATCCTCATCATTGATGCCGCATGGGATGATATTGTTGAAGTAGCTCAAATCTGTTTCAATATTAAGTGCGAGTCCGTGCATACTAACCCATCGACTCATGTGTATGCCTATGGCACATATCTTTCTCTTATTCGGACTATCGACATCTATCCAGACACCTGTGAATTCTTCAATGCGATCCCCTTTGATTCCATAATGAGCAAGGACATTAATAACGATTTGCTCCAGCTCCCGAACATATCGATGAAGATCATGGTAGAAGTGGTCCATATCGAATATTGGATATACGGTCACCTGACCGGGTCCATGATAGGTGATATCTCCTCCCCTATTGATCTTATAAAAGGTAACGGATTCTGCCGCCAGCTCCTCTTCTGATTTTTTAAGATGGGCAATGTCTCCAGATTTGCCCAAGGTATAGACCGGTGGATGCTCGCAGAGTAGTAAGTGATTTGGCTTATCTGTGATACCGCTTCTCTTAGCTGCGATGAGTCGTTTCTGCAGAAATGATTGTAACTCCCAGACTTCCTCATAACTGTGTTGCTGCCCAATACGGGTGATCAATATCGGATGTTCGGCCATCAGCTTATTTGCTTAGGTTTTTAACACTAAGAAGATTCAGCGCATTTGGTTCGAACCCAGTCACCGCCTTATCTACAAAAATGGCAGCCTCATCATAAAACAAGAAGATTACAGGGGCATTATGAACTACCATCTGATCGAGCTCTTGATAAGCTTTTATCTTTTGTGCAGGATCAGCAATGCCTAATGCAGATTCATATAGCTTGTCGTACTCGTCACTTTGATGACGGGTGTAATTGGGTGGTGCTGGATTCTTTCCATAAAACATTGATAAAAAGCTCTCCCCATCAGGATAATCTGCTATCCAGGATGCTCTAAACATCGGTATCTGACCCTGACGCATGGCAGAACGAAGTGTTGCGGACTCCATCACTTCGATCTCAACAGACAAGCCGAGATACTCCCATTGCTTAGCGATATATGTGGTTAAGTCGAGATAGTCCTTAGTTGTATGTATGACCAGCGGCAGTTCCAACTGAGATCGGTCGAATCGTGCCATCAGCTCTTTGGCTCGATTAATATCATGATCATATCCTTTTACTATACTTGGGTCATATGATGGTAAGCCCCGAGTTATAACACCTGCATCTGCTGGCTGCCCTACTCCATTTCTGAGGCTATTGAGCATGAGTTTTCGATCAATAGCATAGTTCAGCGCTTGTCTAAACTCCAGTTCTCCAAGGAGCGGATGGGCATCTGGAGCTTTGGGATTCATACCTAAATACTCAAAATTGAGAAAAGGAGCTTTTACCAGATTGACTTGATCATATTTCTCTCTGAGCTCTCCCGATGGCGATAAAGCTGTATTAATATACCCTGACTCCAACCCTGAGAAAAAGTCTATGCGATCGTTAATGAGCTCAAGAAATGCAATGCTTCGCTCTCCTATAAAGGTCGTCCGTACACCTTCGAGATTAGAGTATGCACTAGAATCGCGCCATTCAAAAAAGTGATCATTTCGCAATAGGAAAAGACCTTGCGACATATCCCATCGCTTAAACTTAAACGGCCCTGTACCTACTGGGTTACGATAAAACTCCGTGCCAAAGTGCTCCACACATTCTCGAGGCACAACAGAACAATATTGCATCGTCAGCAGACTCAGAAATGGTGCAAAAGGCCGACTGAGATGAATCATCATAGTTGTATCATCGATGATTGTGTACGGAGGATCCGCCAGCTTATTGTCAAAGATCCAAGAGCCTGGAGCATTCAGGACTGTGTCTCGAAGACGAGACAGACTATAAACCACATCTTCAGCACTAACCGCTCTATTCTCTTGACTGAGACATTCACTATCATGGAATATCACATCATCTCTGAGATTAAAGGTGTAGTTCAATGCAGTGCTGTCCACTGTCCAACTTTTAGCAATAGAAGGTTGAATATTCAGATCTGAGTCGAGCTGTACGAGAGTCGAAAACAAGTGGTGTGTTGCCCAGATATTATTTTGGCTCTTCGCAAAGGCTGGATCCAATGATGTAATGCTATTATGTTGGTTGTACAAAAACACATTGGCATCAGATGTATCACTCACGCAAGCTCCAATACTCAATACCAACAAAATCAATGTGCAAAACTTCATCAAAAGATGTTAATCATTACGATTGATGAATGTAAAATATAATCTTGAGTTACGTTATTTTTATTGTTCTTTGTGAACTTTCCGCATCCAAAATAACACACGATGAAGATCAGATACTTAGGTCAGAATGGCTTTCTTTTTGACATGAACGGCAAGACTATTTTAGTAGATCCCTTTATTAGTGGTAACCCATTAGCTAAGGGTATTGACATTGATGCGATCAAACCTGACTATATCTTGATCACGCATGGACATCAAGATCACGTCTTAGATGTGGAACAGATTGCTAAAGCCAATGGAAGCACCATTATCTCTAACTATGAGATCGTAAGTTATTTTGGTCAAAAAGAAATCTCGGGTCACCCTATGAATCACGGTGGCCAATGGAAGTTCGACTTTGGGACTGTGAAGTATGTCAATGCAGTACATTCAAGTGTCCTCCCTGACGGCACCTATGGAGGTAATTCCGGAGGATTTGTTATCTGGGATGATAACACCTGCTTTTATATAGCTGGAGATACTGCACTTACTTGGGATATGAAATTGATCCCTATGACCTGCCCAAGCTTAGATTTTGCGATCCTTCCTATAGGTGACAACTTCACTATGGGAATCAATGATGCAGTGATCTGTTGTGATT
>CAZDHV010000302.1:0-3582 GCA_964505335.1 uncultured Saprospiraceae bacterium
GTGTTTGCTTGGTCTATAGAGAATGGCGTTGCCTCCGGTATCTCAACAAAGACCGTATCAAAGATACATGTGCCTTGACTATACAATATAAAGTTGTCATCCCCAGATGGGAAGTTAGTTACTACGAAATTATTAGGTCCACCTACCTGTCCTGTTGAGCTTTCAAATGAAAATGGCTCCATAAAGTCATTGGTTGTTGTCACTGTCAATACTGCAGTTCCTGAGTTGTCGCCAGGACAGCTTGGAGCATTGATGTTTGACAGGCTTGTCATGGGAGCTATAGGATCCACCAGTGTGAACGATGCACTATCAACACAACCACTTAGGTCGGTTACTTCCACACTATAGTCTCCAGGAGGTAGATCAGTTCGCAGTCCATTATTAGTGAACATGCCATCAAATGGCCAAAAGAAGGTATTGTTTCCATCACCACCTGTCACTTCTGCCATTATACTACCTAAGCCTCCAGGGCACGTGATTCCATCTGCTTCACCTAAATTAACGTTTAGTGCTACTGGATCGACAAGTATAAATTCAATCGTCTCTATAGCACCTGATTGATCAGAGACATTTAAGGTGTATGAACCACTTGGGAGTCCACCAATAGAATCAACATCTGCTCCCATGTCTCCAGTAGACCACTCAAATAACAACGGTGGTGAATCTGTTGTCACGTCTACTGTTATAAATCCATCCATAGCGCCAAAGCAATTAGGATTAACTGCCATACTATCTATCAAATTGATGGTTGCCCCTTGCGATAAATCCACATCTAAAGTGTTCAAACAGCCATCGGAATCCTGGATGAAGGCAGTATAGATACCAGCTGGTAGACATCCTGCATCAATACTTGCACTCGTTGCAATGTCATCAAATACAGTAGCTCCTGTAGAATCTACTAACTGAACGTTGATAGGTACTGATACTGGCGTCTGTGTACTCGTGAGGTCTAAAATAGCAGGAGAAAGTCCTGCAGGGCAAGTGTTGTTTGATGGATCAACCTCTTGAAATTCAGCGCCGAGTTCGCGTTGAACATTAATTTCAAAAGTACTTATGGCGGGACATCTCTGGAATCTATCCACAGAGTCTGTAGCTATTATTTCATATACTCCTGGCATCAGTGAGGTGTAGTCTTGGGTAAAATCTGTAGGAACTGGAGAGCCTACAGGTGTTCTGGAGCTATCTGCTTCTATGAATGAAATATTCCAATTATATCCATCTGAGAATGGTCCTCCGCCAGTTCCAACAACAGATAAGGCACCATCTGAGATTCCATCACATAATGCATCAACAGAGTTGGTAGTCATGATCTGAATTTCAGAACGGGCCAATTCGAAAGATTCAGACTGGCGGCAACCGAGAGAATCCGTAACCACAACGTTATAAGTACCATTTGGTAAATTATTTAGTTGGCTCTCTCCTAATCCAATTTGCTCGGCACCCCAATCGAAGAAGAATTGTCCAGTGCCAAAAGGTCTACCTCCACTGATTTCCACTGCGATTCGCCCATCAAGTTCGTTAGGGCAACTAGGTACGTTGAGTGCAATTAAATCAATTGCAAATGCAGGATCATCAGTTATTTCTACAGTTATTTCAGTACTGCTCAAACCAACATTATCTACTGCCGTGAAGGTATGACTGCCTAAGGGAACATTTTCAAATACAAATACATCTTGGTTGTTAGTACCCACTATGTTGCCTACACTGCTGACAACAGTATAGTCAGGTGAGCCAAAAAATACTTTTAATTCTACAATTCCTTCATCTAATCCACTTGTTGTTCCACATTGAGCAGTAGAGAATATCTGAGGCTCTGTAGAAGGGGGAGGAACTATTGATATTCTTCCAGTACTTGGATCAGGGTTACATACCGTTAATGAAGTGGAAGGTAGATTAATATCTACTGACATAATGAACTCAGATGGAGCATTTAATCCTGTGTCATTTATGAATAACTCGGCTTCGGTTCCCGGTGTGCCTATGGCAGTAAAACACAATTGCAGCAGATCGGCTCCGTCTGGTAAAGAAGTAGGGTCCAAATTAGGATTTTGCCAAAAAACTCTAATAATATCAGGATCTACCTGCGGCCTATATGTTATGTCAGACGCTACAAAGCCCGGCAATCCACTCACAGTAGGATCCCAGCTATCTAATCTTAATACTGTCGAGTTGAAATTAATAACGAATACTCCCAAGATGATGTCCTCGAAATTATTGACTCGGATGTCAACACAAAAAGAGTCCCCCGCCAGAGTTTCGAAGTCTGGTGGTAGAAGTAACTCAACATCACAATCTTGTCCCTGTGCATTCACCTCATTAGAGATAAATGACAAAAGGAAACCGAAAAAACAAAGTGTGAGAAGTCTTAATCGTACAATATAATTCATATATAAATGGCTGCTCTATCTATCTAAAAAACAACTGAGATAAAACGCCTGACCTCGTCTTATATTGCGAAGGTAACGAGGACTATTGACACCACTACAATATCCATACAAATATTAGGGGAAGTCCCTATATAAGACAAAAAAGGCTTCGCTAAAATTTAGCGAAGCCTTTGCTATTTTGTGTAGTGTAGTGTCAATAATATAGGTATGATTTTATATCATATTTTTCGAGCAACTCAGTCTTATAGATTTCGGCCTCAGTCGTATTGGCAAAATCGCCTGTCAATACTCTATAGATTATGTTACTTCCTTTATAATCATGAAGAACTATAATCTGATCTTCAATCACGTCCGAGATACTGTTGAAATACTCGAGTGTAGAGGCATAATCAGTAAACGTCCCAAGTTGTAGCTTGTAGCGAGTCTCGCTTGATAGTTCTGACAATTCCGGCTCAAAGTTGTATTCCAATGACTCCGGATTCGTATTAGGGGTGTGTACTATGTTTTTAACATCACCCTTATTGCGATCCAGGATATCATTCATCTTGGCTGGTGCTATGGTCTCCTCAACACGCTCTATTACTTTACCATTGTTATCTATGATAATAACGGTAGGAAGAACGGTAACACCATAATGTTCTTTAAGAGCATATCCATCGAAATCATCGATATTGATTTTGACGGTAACATAGTCATCGTTCATTTTCTTGATCACGGTGGGGTCGGCAAATGTGGTTTGATCCATCCATTTACATGGGGCGCACCAATCGGCATAAAAATCGACTAAGAGCATTTTTCCTTCAGCCTGTGCTCTATTTTTTGCGGCGTCAAATCCGTCTTTGACATAATTAATAGAGTTAGCTGATGCTAAGTAAGCAGATAAGGTCAGCAATACAATCAGGGTGGTCTTAACTATTCTCATATTATATCTTATCTAATAGTTGATAAAAAACTGTTATACATAACGTGCTGATAAAGCACAAATAACATATTACAATTTTGATGCCAATGTAATTTAGAGACTTGTGGTACTAGGGCTTAGCACTTGTGGCAAGAAATCGAATTTTCCTTTAGAAACACAACCACTAAATAGGACGATATCATAGTCATTGAGATACGTCTATCATTAGGTTTTGGTTGTTGACCTCGTCAAGGATCTCAATGAAGACGAGACTGTAGATGGGTACATCGTTCA
>CAZDHV010000303.1:0-3528 GCA_964505335.1 uncultured Saprospiraceae bacterium
GTACAGCCATTGGTACAGTAAAAACTAACCTGATAGAGGGAGGATTGATTGTAATATTTATCCTGGTATTGCTATTAGGCAATTGGAGAGCAGGTCTGATTGTAGCCTCTGTTATTCCTCTCGCCATGCTTTTTGCTGTATCAATGATGAATCTTTTTGGAATATCTGCCAATTTGATGAGTTTAGGAGCGATTGACTTTGGATTGATTGTAGATGGTGCAGTGATCATTGTAGAAGCCATAGTTCATAGGTTGCAAGTCAAAAAAGGAGGGAGTTTCTTAACACAAAATGAAATGGACACAGAGGTAATTACCTCCTCTCAGAAAATCAGAAGTTCGGCAGCATTTGGAGAAATCATCATTCTGATGGTGTATATACCGATTTTGGCATTGGTTGGTATAGAAGGTAAGATGTTTAAGCCTATGGCACAAACCGTTATGCTGGCCATTGCAGGAGCGCTCATATTATCATTAACTTATGTACCTATGATGGCGGCATTAGTTCTCAACAAGAAAGTGGTTAATAAGACCACCATTGCAGATAAGATTATTGCATTATTTCAAAGGGGATATGCACCAATACTGAATGCTGCGCTTCGATTTAAGGCACTATTTGTTGTTGCAACAGTTGCTGCATTTTTATTTAGTCTGTTTGTTTTCAGCAGAATGGGCGGAGAGTTTATACCCACTTTAGAAGAGGGGGACTTAGCGATGCAGCATATTCTTCCTCCAGGGAGCTCGCTTTCACAAAGTGTAGAGACAGCTAAAATGATCCAAAATAAATTGCTCTCAGATTTTCCAGAAATAGAAGACGTCGTTGCTAATATCGGCTCTGCGGAAATTCCAACTGACCCCATGCCAGTTGAGATAGCTGATTATGTTTTGGTGATGAAGCCCAAAAAAGAATGGACTTCAGCAAGTAACCGACAGGATATGTTTGAGGAACTGGAAGCATCCCTCAAAAGTATTCCGGGTGTGGGGTTTGAGTTTTCACAACCGATACAACTACGGTTTAATGAACTTATGACGGGCTCCAAAGCTGACATCGCCATAAAGTTATTTGGTGAAGACTTAGATCTATTATTTCAGAATGCTACTAAAGCCGAGAAGGTCATTCGGCAAATTAACGGAGTGGGAACTGTGAACGTCGAACAAACGATAGGTATGCCACAAATATTGGTGGACTACGATTATCAGCGGATGGCACAATATGGCTTACACATTCAAGAGGTCAATCAGGTCATTCGTTCGGCCTTTGCAGGAGAAAAGGCAGGTGTTATTTATGAAGGTGACAAGCGATTTGACTTGGTAATCCGCTTGGCCGAAGAGAACAGGACAGGTATAGAGGATGTAACAAACCTCTTCGTGACGCTCAATAATGGTAGCCAGATACCTCTCAGCAATGTGGCGAATGTAGGCCTCATAAATGCCCCTATGCAGGTCTCCAGAGAGAATACCAATCGAAGAATAGTAATTGGCGTAAATGTAGGAGATACAGATGTCGAAAGCTTAGTTGAACAGATACAATCTGAACTGGATAGCAAAGTTGATTTACCCGCTGGATATTATTTCACATTCGGAGGTCAATTTGAAAACTTAAAAGCTGCCAACGCCAGACTATCCATAGCAGTACCTATGGCATTAGCGTTGATATTCATTCTACTGTATTTCACATTTGGGTCCGTATCTCAAGCAGTATTAATTTTTACGGCTATTCCATTATCCGCAATCGGAGGAATATGGGCTTTAGAGCTCAGAGGATTACCATTTAGTATCTCAGCGGGGATCGGTTTCATAGCCCTCTTCGGTGTAGCGGTGTTGAATGGTATTGTGCTCTTAGGTTATTTGAATCAACTCAAAAAAGAAGGTATGCGAGATATAAAAGAGAGAATTATAACAGGAACAAGAGTAAGATTAAGACCTGTGATCATGACAGCGGCAGTTGCATCTCTTGGTTTCCTGCCTATGGCTCTATCTACGTCCGGAGGTGCTGAAGTTCAGAGGCCTTTGGCTACAGTTGTAATCGGAGGGTTGATAACAGCAACTTTTTTGACTTTGATTATTCTGCCAATACTTTATTACTGGTTAGAAAAATGGAATGCAAGTAAATCTGGGCGGAGTCCAGGAGGCAAGCAACATTTAGTAAGTCTTGGTTTGTTAATCTGTTTTTCCTTTAACCTTAACGCACAAAATCAACAATTAGACTTAGACAATGCTATACTTATTGCAATAAAAAATCATCCAAATATAAAAGCGGCTGATAAGGCAATTGAAAGAGAGCAATCCCTTCAAAATTTGAAATACAACCTGGGGTTAACGGATATTTCTTATCAAGGCGAAGGATTATTTGATAGACAATTTGGCCAGCAAGTCAATCAAATCGGTATTGTTCAAAATATCCCAAGTCCTGGTATTACAAAGGCCCAGAATGATTTGCAAGACGCCCTTACGAAACATAGCATCTATGATCGACAGATTAGCGAGAACGAGTTGAAATGGAAAGTAAGACAACTCTATTTTGATATCCAATATCAAAATCAACTCAAAAAACTTTACGACCATCTCGCTTCAACCTTTGAGGAATATCACTCGAAAGCTACAGTGAGAGTACAGGCAGGTGCCACAAACCCGATTGAAGCGCTCACATTGCTATCAAAACGACAAGAGTACGAGCTACTACTAAAACAAGTGATCATAGAGATAGATAACCTTCATCAGCAGTTTCGTCTGCTGTTATCCACTTCGGAACCGGTGACTGTTGTAGACAGTTTTGGCATAAGAGCTTATGCAACTGTCCAAGACAATGATGCTCACCCCTCTCTGCTACAAACTAAACAAGCAAATGTCATTGAAAGTGCTAAAATTGATGTGATGAATGCCGAGTTGAAACCCAGCTTTAATTTTGGTTATGCGAGCCAGATATTCAATGAGGGTGGGTGGCTACATGCAGTGCAAGCAGGAGTTTCCATTCCGTTGTTTAACAGCCAGGTACAAAAACGTATTGAAGCGCAGAAAATCCAGATTGATGTTGGTGATTATCAATACCAAAGCAAGGCTTTGGCCTTAAAACAAAAACAGCTAAAGGTTGGAAACACCCTAAACTTATATCAAGAAGGAATCGACTTCTACAAAGATCAACTTCGGACTATCAATCCAGAAATAATACGAATAAGTCAATTGAATTATCAGGCAGGTGAAATTTCCTACTTGGAACTGCTAAATGCGCTGCAAATAATGGCAAGCAATAATAAGAACTATTGGGAGCAGATAAAAGCTTACAACATGGCAGTAGCGGACTATCAATTTCTTACAAATCAATAAAAGACAATACAATGAAATTTATAAAATATATCATACTAATTATTACTATAGTTTCTGTTGTTGCAATTTCTTCTTGTGATCATAAACATGCAGAAGAAGATGGACATAATCATAGCACAGAAGAAACTACGCATTCTGATAGCGATGATCACAGTCATGGAGGTGAAGAAGGCATACATCTTTCAAAAGAGCAGGCCGAAACTATAGG
>CAZDHV010000304.1:0-3509 GCA_964505335.1 uncultured Saprospiraceae bacterium
ACATCCTTGATTGATGGATTTTGGTAGCGCATCGCAAGTCTGACTACATAGTCTCCACCTAAAGTTTCTTGGACTCCACTGGCAAGCCTTTGTCCATAGACCTTAAGTGGAGAGCCCTCATCTATCCATAGTTGTTGATACAATTTAGAGACCTTACCTGATCTAATTGGCACAACAATACCCTTAAACAACATATTTCTAAACAACCACGGCAAGTCAATAACCCGTCGATCTGTCAAAAACTGGTTCAGATATCTCCTCAGTCCATTATAGGTGGGATTGTCCGGAGTCCCTAAGTTGACTAGTAAGATTCCTTTCTTTTGGTGTGTCATAGTTAATTATTCGTGATGAATAACGTTCATCACATGAGACTGTTTGTAGTTCGCGAAGAAAAGAAGACTTTTGCACAACTATAAATCACAGCTATGCGACCTTTAATCTTAGTTACTAATGATGACGGCATATTTGCTCCGGGCATAAAAGCCTTAACAGAAGCCGCCAAAAAACATGGTGACGTAGTAGTTGTGGCACCAAGTAGTCCCCAATCAGGGCAAAGTAACGCAATCACACTTAATGAACCATTGAGGATAGATCAGGTCCATACCCTAGGAGACATCCCGTCATATGAATGCTCGGGTACTCCAGTAGATTGCGTAAAACTTGCTAAACATGTAGTGCTAAAAGGTCGCAAAATCGATTTATGTCTGTCTGGCATAAACCACGGTTCGAATGCCTCCGTGAATATCATATACAGTGGCACTATGGCTGCCGCTATGGAAGCTAGCATCCAAGGTATCCCATCAATTGGATTTAGTCATCTCGAATACTCATTTGATGCTGACTTTGCGGCTGCCCAGTATTATGCTGAAAAAATAATAGCCTATGCTTTATCCGGAGGGATGGGTGAAACGCTTCTACTTAATGTCAACATCCCTGATGTAGGGCTCGAAGAAATAAAAGGCATAAAAATATGCACGCAAGCTGCTGGCAAATGGAATGAAGATTTTGCTGAATCCAAAGATCCCCGTGGAAAGAGTTATTATTGGATGACTGGCTCATTTGACATAGCCACTGATGACCAGAGCACGGACATATGGGCATTAAAGAATAACTATATTTCCGTCGTACCATCGATGCACGACCTGACCGATTATGATGCGTTAAGCAGTATCAGAGCTATGGAAAATGCAGTAAAGCAATAACAATGAGTTTACTTGAGAAAAACAACTTAGCCTTAGGTGCAGCAATCGGATTAGTATCACCGCTGTTGGGTTTTGGTCTTGTCTTCTTACTATTTGGATTGATGACCCATCTTGGAATTATGGACGAAGTAGGCAGCAGTACCAGCAGTCAGCGGTTCAGAACTATGGCTCTATTGGCCATATGTACTAATATTTTTTGGATAAGAAAGATGAATCAGCCGTTCACTCTTCAGACGCTTAGAGGCATAATTCTCGTAACAATGGTCCTGTGCGCCATCTGGTTCTTCCATTATTTTGACACGCTGTACGCGACAGACTCTTAGTTAGTCGACTATTAATCCCTTGTTGAGGGTTACCTCCATTAACTTACCACTGCACAATGCCTTAAGAGTGATCTCATCGCCTTCTTGATAAGAAGTAATGTCTTCCTCTTCACTTGACTCTAAGGTGACGACTGAAACAAGATTACCTGCTTTAGATCTGAGCACTACGACAGGCTCATCATTTTCATCAGAGTATATTTCATCAATCTCACCGGTTAGTTGGATTACTTTGCCAGTATACTTTTTATCGGCTCGTTTCTCATTGTTGGTATAGGCTTTGTATAAAGCAGCTGCAGATATTGTTTCGACAGCTTCCTTACCCTTAATGTTTGCTTGTGGTAAGTTGATTACAACTAAATAGGCTATCAATAATATAATGGCGAGAGCAGCTAGGATCTTTATAAGAGTCTTCATGAAATTAATTTCTTGGTCTATAGTTAGCTTTTAGATTGATCTTTATGTCTCTTGATATTCCTAGCTTATCAGTATCAAGCGATACTACTTTTGGTAATCTCTTACGCATGAGATCATTGATGGTGTTCATGCTTTCCTCCTCAATGCGAATTGAGAAATCAGCTACAGTCTCAAGGCGACCACCTGGTAATACTTCAACTGAACCACGAGCAGAAGTCTTTCGGATGTAGCTTCCTATGAAGATCTTCCCTTCAACATCAACATTGTATGTTCCTGGCTGGTCAAACTTAATTCCAGAAAGATTAGTAATCTTACCTTCATAGCTAAATTTAGAATATTGACTTAAATCTATCGTGCTGTTATTAAAAGCTCGATCGAGCGCACCCATTTCAAATTCGAAGGATTTCATCAACCCTTGAAAGACGACCTTTCCTGTCCTTGGGTTAACCTCGCTGTATACCTGATAATTGTCTGCGACAACATCCATAAATCGGCTGGAGGTCTCAATATGGATCTGGGCTGTACGACAGGTATATTTACTGGCCACATCAACATCAGCAAGTAAGAAAGTGCTGATTATGAAAAAAAGTGCATTGACATATAACATCCGTCAGTAATTGAAGATTTTGACTATTTCAAAAAGACTTCAAAAATAGATAGGTATATGTCAATGCACCGCTAATAGGGTAGCTAAATAATTGTTAAAGGCAGAATATTATCTATCTAAACATTCTTCTGTCTTCATAATGATGCTGGTTCCTGATGCCACACTGAATCCTGGGTTGATCTCAATGCTCTCTCCTGCTTGCCATACTATATTCTCTCCAGCAGCTATCTGAACTGTACCATCTGAACTAATTCGTTGCCTTACCACAAGATTGGTAGGAACACTTGAGTGATTTGACCCATTAGAAAAGGTGAAATTGTCAACTTGACATTCTTGAGGGCACGGTTCACAAGAAGAACCTCCACAATCGATGCCATCTTCATCACCGTTTTGTATACCATCACTACATGAAGCCGATACTTCGCTTAATATGACAATATTGTCCAAAGCTATATCACTAGTAAAATGTGACCCTGTGATAGCTCTAAAGTAGATATCAATATAGCTATCTTTATATTCATTAAGGTCTAATTCTTCAGTGTGCCATTCTTCACCTTGATCACCACCAATAGACCATATAGAATGGACTTCGTCAGTATTTAGATTCTTAACCTCTACCTCTATGTCTCCCATACCCAACCCATGCATATGATATCTGAAGGACAACCTCGGGTTGTCTAAATCTGATATGTTTAGGCAGCTCAATTCGAGTTCAGCTGTCTTATTCGGATAGTTAGGACTACTAGACTCGACGTAAACATAGTAGCTTCCTTCTGCTGGAAATAGTGGGCCAGTACCATTAGATGGTGTTGATCCCGATATAACTGTAAAATCTAAGTCGTCCATCGATCCTTGTAAAGAGGCCAGTTCACTGTTTTCGAAATTCCAGACTATGCTGTCTGTTACAAATTGTTCATTCTCACATACTGTCGATCCACATGGCGCACATGAACCGCCGCAATC
>CAZDHV010000305.1:0-3451 GCA_964505335.1 uncultured Saprospiraceae bacterium
GCTTTTCGGGGTATAATGGAAATTTAATATGAGTGCATTTCAGCTCTGTGCTATAAAGATGGGGTCTATCTGTATAGAGCCAATGAGAAATCTATAAATTCTTGGTAGGAACGTAGGGCATAAAAACCAAACATATGTCGGTTGTAATCCTTAAAAAACATAACAATTTTAGATTATAACCAATGAATGTCAATTAGTTATAAAGTCTAGATAATTATCTTGATTTACTGTCATGAGAGTTTTGGGATGATATTGCTCTGTGAAAGTTTTACTGAATTTCCCTCGCTTTTTACTGCTTACCTTAAATTCAAAAGCATGGATTCCCCCATTTGACTCTTCGATATAATCTATCTCTTGTTGTTGTCGAGTACGCCAAAAGTACTTATTGGGTTCAATTGCTTTTGTGAAGTTAAATTTCATGCGCTCACTTATCATAAAATTCTCCCAAAGAGCTCCATTATCTAGCCTCAGATCAAAAGGTCTAAAATCTGATAGGATAGCGTTGCGTATACCATTATCATAGAAGTATATTTTTCTACTTTTCTTGAGTTCATTGCGTAAGTTGCGGCTGAATGATCTCAACCTGAAAACTACCATGCTTTTTTCAAGTAGATCAATATACCTACTTATTGTGGTGGGATCAGAGCTCAGCAGATTTGCTAGTTCATTATAACTGACTTCTGAGCCCATTTGACGCGCTAGTGCCTCGAGTAGATTTGGTAGTAGTTCTGGTTTTCTAATATCCTGATAGTTGAAGATATCCTTGTAAAGATATCCAGTTGTTAATTCTTGTAATTGTTGTGTAGCTCTTTCCGGGTGGGTAATGATCTCGGGATACATCCCATATATCAATCTTTGGTGGAGTAATCTTTTTTCTTCAAGCTCTCCGTGATGACTGATCATTTCCATTGTGGATACTCCAGAAAGAATGATTTCTACTTTTCGACCTGTTAATGGCTCACTGATATCTGCAGACAATTCTAGTGCTGATGATCCTGAGACTATGAGTTTTACAGATTTGATTTTGTCGGTTATCAGTTTAAGCGTAAGGCCGATGTTCCTGATTCTTTGTGCTTCATCAATAATGATCAATTTAGATGTGCCAAATAGATTCTTGAGGGCTGTTGACGTAGTATCTGTTAGTATCTTCCTGATATCCGGTTCATCACAATCTAGAAACAGTGTATCGTCGTAATCAGCTGCAATATTTTGTAATAGAGTGGTCTTACCAACTTGACGAGGACCCAATAAGATAACAGCCTTACTATTATTAACTATTTCTTCAATAAAAACTTTGGCAAGGCGCTCAATCATATCACCAAAAATAGTACATACATCGATTATAATCCCAAAAAAGCATAACAATTATAGATTATAACCTATGAATGTCATCTTTTTGAATGCAATCACATTGACGTACTGACATAAAAAAAGGACGATCTCTACATGAGACCATCCTTTTTTGTACGTTACAGAATAGACACGCTTATCCTCCCAAGAACTCTTCCTTGTTCTTCATATCGGGTAGTTCTAAACCAGCTTTTTCGATTGCAGCTTTAAGTGCCTTCCAATCCTTGTTGACAATCTTGTCAAGATCTGACATCGCCTTGTCATAGCGCTGAGTCACTGCACTAACAGTGGCTAGCTCCGAAGTAGAGGGAGCGTTAAAGCTGCCAGCTATCTTAGAATATATGGTAGCCAGCTTCTCACGCAGTTCAGGGTCAACAGTGCCTACGTAATTATCACCTGTGGTGATCACGAGAGTTTCTTTAAGCGCAGTCAGCTTCGATGATACTGTTTCCGCCTTGTCATTCAGTGATGCATTATCGGTCAACGATTCAGCAAAAGTGACCATCTCATCAACTTGATAGACCTTATAGGCGAGATGCTCTGACATATCATAGAGCTTATCTGTCATCTGCTGCTGCTGCTGCCGATCTGCTAAAGAAATTGGAGACTTGTCATCGTAGATCACCTCAAATTCTTTTTCGAAGACCTTTTTCCCTTTATTCATTACAACCTTATAAGTACCCGCTGGCACTCTTGGGGCGGTAAAGCCTCCAAAGGTGAAACTCTTACCCTTGGCCATAGTAGGAAACGGTCTATTGAAGTCCCAAGTGAGTTCATTAATACCTTTGGATTTGCTGACATTTACATCTGTGATGGTATTACCATCCATATCCTGTATCTCCGCATACATCTTACCGAAGATGTGTCGCTTCTTTAAGTAGTAAGGTAACCTCACATTATTAGGAGCGTTAGGTCCTACAAAGGATAAATCTGTTGTCGATGACCCAAATCCACTTTGCTCATTCAACACGAATGGTTCCACATCAAAGAAATGAAGTTCCTTATCTGCTATCTCTGGAGTTAATTCCCGCAATGGACTTACATCGTCAATGATGATTACGCCACGACCATGTGTACCCATAACGATGTCATTTGTAGTCGGATGCATCTCTACATGGTGTACCGCAACGGCAGGCATGTTATTGGTAAACTTGCTCCAACTCATACCTCCATCCAGCGTGATGTATAAACCGAATTCTGTACCGAGGAATAACAGATTCTCATTGACGAGGTCTTCCTGGATTGATCTCGTAAATCCGTGGATGTTATCAGTAGTAATTGATGTCCAGCTCTGCCCATAATCAGTTGTCTTATAGGCATATGCACTCTTATCGTTTTTGGTATGCCCATCAAATACTGCATAGGCCGTGCCTGCTCCGTGAACACTGGCTTCAATGTGATAGCACCAGGTATTACTCGGCAAGCCTGTAATGTTGGTAGTTACATTAGTCCAATTCCGTCCGCCATCCCTAGTCACTTGTACGTTGCCATCATCTGTACCTGCCCAGATGACTCTCTCATTGACAGGTGATTCCATGATGGTAAATACAGTACAATGGTTTTCGGCTCCTGAATTGTCTTTGGACAATCCGCCTGAATTTTCTTGATCTAACTTCGCCGGGTCATTAGTGGTGAGATCACCGCTAATCTTGCGCCATGTAGCGCCCATGTCATCAGAGACATGAACATATTGCGACCCGATGTATAGCCTGTCATCATTATGAGGACTTAGAGCTATTGGAGCGTTCCAATTGAATCTGAGATTTTCATCCTCGGACTCGGGTAGGGGTTGCACAGTCTTCGTATATCTTCTCTCTGTGTCAAATCTCCATACATTCTCTGCTCCTTGCATTTCAGAATAGACTATGGGCTTGCTGTTGTGCTTAAGAACTCTAAATCCATCTCCAGCTCCCACGCTTTCCCAATCGCGGGCTTCAACACCTCCAGGAGATGACGACGGCCCATACCAGCTGCCATTATCTTGTAAGCCACCATATACATTATAAGGCTCGGCATTGTCCATAGTGATGTGGTAAAACTGACTAACTGGCAATGTTGTCACGATATCGAGCGTCTGCCCACCATCCCAGGATCTATAGAC
>CAZDHV010000306.1:0-3449 GCA_964505335.1 uncultured Saprospiraceae bacterium
AAACTCTACGATGAGATTATATCCTACCCCATCATCGATCATAAGGGTTATGTCCAAGAACTGAATTATGGCAACTATGATCTCTTGCTCCATACGTCGATAATGGAAAACCTCTCTTTATCAGTGGTCGATGCAATCGCCAACAGGACTCCCGTTGTTGCCTTTGATGTCGGAGGCTTATCTGAAGTGATCCAAGATGGGCTTAATGGTCATCTCATACCACCATATGATAGCGAAGCCATGGCGAAGGCTATTATTAATGCCGTTAATCAGTCTGGAAACTATAGATTTGACTCCGATCAGTTAGCAGAATTTGATTGGTCTAAGAGCGCCCGAAAGATGGTTGAGACCATGTATAAAACTCACACCTTATAATGTGGCTATGATGAAAACCAAGAAAATATTGAAGCCATCATTCTTAATCATTGGAGGGGTCAAGTGCGCCAGTTCATCGCTGTATCGCTATCTCAATGATCACCCTCAAGTGTTACCCTGCCGAGTCAAGGAGCCAGGATACTTCAACTTCACCAATCCCCTCGTTTTACTTAAGAAATACAGATCTTATATCAATAAGTTTCCTGACCTTAATCAGGCCAAAGCTATTGGAGATTGGATTGAGTTGGAGGGCGATGGAACACTGTCAGAATCTAAATTTGAAAAGCTTATCCATCCCGATGTGGACTACATCACAGGTGAGGCTACGGCGACCACCATGGTGCGTGCGAACCCTAAGATTGTCAAACGGATCTTTCCCAATATCAAAATCATCGCTCTGGTGCGTAACCCCACCGATCGATTTATATCGCACTTTCAGATGTTTAAGAGATATGATGAAGCGGGACGCAAGGGCAATAATGTTGGCACCTTAGAAGAGTTCATCACAGAAGAGATAGAAGCACATGAAAGCAACAAAAAAACAAGAATCTTGGATCATGGATTCTACGCACAGCAGCTACTTAAGTGGGAGCGTACATTTGATGAGGGCTTAAGAGTGATCCATTCTGATCAGCTACAAGATGACAACAGCGTAGCGACCATGGATGAGCTGACTCAATTCTTGAATCTCCAAGATCATGACTTCAGCAATATATTACAACAGCGCTTCAATCGTAATAGTAAGCCTAAACCGACCAATCCTACTGCTCGAGAAAAATTAGATGCGATCTATCACCCGCACAATGTAGCCTTAAAGGAAAAGTATGGGATAGACTTCCTGTAAGGATTCAATGAACTCATAGAGGTTAATACAACTCATAATCGTGCCTCTCTAGGATGTCAGCATATTCTTCGACGAACCGTTCGTTCTGTTGCTTGGTGAAATGTTCTCTCCACTGTCCAGCCTTAGGATTGCGTATATGCTTATTATTAGTGGTCTTCTTATAGGCGAGCTTCTTAGCTTTTCGCAGTACCCTGAAAGTCTCCGCCTTAGACAGTTGCAGGTGTTCACAGATTGCTTTAAAGGTATCTATTTCATTACCGATGATTTCTTCATACTTGAAGATCTTGATGCGGTCGTCATCGGGCCAATCCCTAAAACTTTGTAGGTGATGCTTCCGAAACTCTATCTCTGCTTCAAGCCCAGTCTCTGTATCGAGCGTATTGAGATATTCCGCAAAGCTGAGATCTGTAGGGTGGTTTTTAGGCACATTTCCATTGATGGGCGACCAGTATTTAGCCGTTGGATTCTTCATTCTAAACCAAGGCTCAGCTGCTCGCTTATGATAGAAGTATCCCGATACCACCAGGTCTCTGGGATCTCTTATGAACCTCGTCGCTCTGAAATCATCATCAAGGCGATCGATGTCAATAGCAAAGCTATTCGTAGAATTGAGGTAGGTACGAGACGCTCTATTGTAGAATACGCCCTCTATGCTTTCGTGATGGACATAGCGCTTTTTGAGGGATGTTCTATAGTGATTAAGTGAGGACTGCATCACATTTTTAAAATACATAGTCAGACACTTATGAAAGGAAGAATGTACTCTAATCATGCGCTGTTGATAAATAATTCAAAAATACAACTTACGGTACACGAACAAGCCTTCAACACTTTAATGATAAGTTGTCATGCTGACGAAACTATTTAATCTTATGTGCCGTAATAAGAACGAGAAGCAAGTCTTATGCTTGTTCTTTATAGTTAGCGGATACAATTGTATGTATCCAGTAAGAAATGATTGAGATGGCGTCTGTCCAAGAATATTATGACAATAACACTTCCCTATTCCTCAAGCTAGGTCAAACTAAGGAGGCACAGAACATACATCGACTGGTCTGGGGGCCAGGGGTCAATACTAAAGTTGAGGCGATAAACTATGTCAACAAGCTCGTTTCGGAGTATGTCACAACAGCTGATAACAGGAATATGGACATCTTAGATCTGGGTTGTGGCGTCGGAGCCACCCTATCTTATCTCGCCACACATGCTGCTGATAAACACTCCATCGAAGGTCTTACCATATCAAAAAAGCAAACTGAAATAGGACGTAGACTGCTGTCTAAGCTCTCAACCGAAAGCGACCTAGCTATACTCCAAGGAGACTTTCACGACCTCGCCCAGTTCTCAGAGAAAGATCTGATCTACCAGATAGAGTCATTCGTTCATTCGGACGATCCAGATAAACTGCTTAGACAGGTCTCCAACACGCTATCCACAGGTGGTCGCTATATTCTGTGTGATGATTTCAGCGTTTCAGAGCAAGACTCCTCCAAGCGTGACGAACAACTCATCACAGATTTTAAAGAAGGGTGGCATATAGGTAATCTAAACACTGTGGACGAGATCGCTGAAAAAGCACGCCAGGCAGGTCTACTCTTAGTGGAGCGCACGGACTTGACCCCCTATCTCAACACCTACTCCTATCGAGATCGGCTCATCGGAATCTTCACGTCTATTTATAATTCATTGCCAGTGAAGTCTGTCTATTGGGAGAGTCTTAGAGGAGGTGATGCACTGCAGCGAGCTACTAAGAGAGGGTTGATAAAATATTGGTTTTTAGTATTTGAAAAATAAGCAATGGCTGTGGCGAACAAAATCTGCCGCTTAGGCTTAGAAGAAATGATTATAACATAACGAATGGAATTTAGTAGTTGGTTAGATGAGCGATTCATACATGACGTGAATGCTCGAAACAAGGCGGTAGAACAAGCTTGTTTCAGCTATTTTGACAACCACGATGTCATCAATATTATGGATGTCGGATCTGGAACGGGCTCGACTTTTCTGGCGCTCTACGCTAAAATAGAGACCGATCAAAACTGGACATTCTTGGAACAAGATGCCAAGCTCATCGACCATAGTGTAAAGCGGATTTGCAATGAGCTTGCCGGTGAAGGCTTTCAGATTAAGACCATAGATAACAAGACGATCTTCAGTACGGACAGCAGAACCATTAGCCTTATTACACTTAATGACTCCTTACTTAATATTGACACTTATCTACGGGATA
>CAZDHV010000307.1:0-3448 GCA_964505335.1 uncultured Saprospiraceae bacterium
CCACTCGAGGACCTCTATACCCATCCGAACTATCCTGCTGCACCAGATCAGATGTTTATTCATACAGCAGGTCTCAATGCCTTTTGGGAAGACGAACTAGAGGAAACGGGCGTGTTGATCAAGGGATTTCTTCAGGTTCCGATGAGTGGGAATTATGACTTTAATATTACGGGGGTAGGAGAGACAACGTTTAGAATTAATCGCGTCCATAACAACGTAGGAATCACGGATAGCATATTCACCAATCGATATTATATGGAGGTCTATGAACATGAGGAAGAAGACATCAGGAGTGGCGTACAGACTATCAACAATCTGACATTAAACCCAGGTCGATTGTATTACTTTGAAGTCATCCAAAAGAATCCAGATTATGGCAATCGCTTTACGATATTTTGGAATGGACCTCAGCATAATGGTGACAGATGGCATCGTATAGCACCTGTCAATATCTATAACTTTGAAGACGCTCTACTGTGTGTGCCAGCCGGTACGCCATGTGATGACGGTAATCCATTTACAGCTAATGATCTGATTGATGATAGTTGCAATTGCGTGGGGACACCGTGTACTCCAATGATGGATTGTGATGATCCTGCTGCGGACCTTATTACTTATGATTATTGCGAAGTTGCCGATCAAGTTAGCAATAATGCCACAGATTCATGGCTGAGTTGTGAGGCGTCGCCAAGTCCATACATCGCTGATTTGGCGAGCGCAGATTACCATTGGATTCATTATGATCTGGGTAATGAGTATATGCTAGGGCAGACCCATGTATGGAATTATAACGTGGCAGGTTCAACCGATTTAGGATTTGGTAATGTGGCAGTGCATTATTCTATAGATGGATCAGAGTGGTTCTTCTTAGGATTTTATAATTGGGATCTTGCTACTGGTAATGACAGTTATAGCGGATTCAGTGGTCCTGACTTTGGACAGGTATCGGCGAGATACGTGCTATTCACGGATGTTATTCCAACATCGGAGTGTCGAGGGATCAGTAAGATCACATTTGACGTAGAACTCTGTCAAGAGCGTGGCAATGTCTGTGATGATGGGGATATATCAACATTTAATGATCAATATGACGATAAGTGTCAATGCATAGGATATACAGCTGAAGAATTGGATTGTGTCATCGACACCTTGTTTATCTATGAGGATGATCTAAGTTCAAATGAATTTCACGCCATCAAAGCACTCATGTCAGAAAGCAGTGTGTTGAATGAAAATGAAGTCAATTATAGAGCCGGCAGGGAGATCCTTTTAAATGCAGGTTTTGAAGTCGGGTTGGGTAGTGAGCTAACAGCAGATATAGAAGATTGCCCAGAAGCATCAATAGCTATGCTTGATTCTAAATCTGATGAGGAGTTCTTGAAGAGAACTAAACGACCAGAGGAGTCTGTACAGGTTTTTGATATTAAGGGTTCAGATATTCAGACCATCAGAATCTATTTGCCAGAGGCTACTAAGGTCACGATAAGCATATTGGATAGTACTGATACCCTGGTGACACCAAGTTCTTCATTCCATTATAAAGATCATGGAGACCATTATAAGCGTGTCAATACTCATAAGCTAAATTCTGGTGTATATACGATTCGTATGGATACTCCATCTGGAAGTTATAGAGATAAGATGACTGTACTATAGTTAGCTAGTCGCTCTCTGATAGATAAAAAATATCAACGATAACAGAAGGATTCCTCCTAGGGTCATCCAGATGTGTTTCCGATTGCGTACAGGATCATGAACATGCCCATGACCGATCTCAAAACTTAGGGTGGCCCAGTTAGATTCATGTGTTAAACCAGGTTCGTCAGATTGGGTCATATGGATAGTACGTAGATAATGTATGCCCTCTTCTTCAACTTTGAATTTGAGCATACCGTTGTCATCAGTTTCTAGCTGAGTTGCATCGTGATGATGATGCTCCTCTTTTTCATCAGAATGTTCGTGACTATGATGCTGAGGTGTACCGAGATATACCAGTTGATTAGTTAGTGGCTTTCCATTTCTTAGGAGGATGGCTTTCATATCATAACCCTCTTCGAGTTTGTAGGGGTTTGAGAGCGGTATAAATTCTATTGGGTATCCCAAATTGACATTCCAATCTGTAGTCCTTTTCTCGCCCACTTGAAAAACCGTCTTGACGTGTTTGGAATACTTTTCAATGGCAGGTTCAGTAAGTGCCCCATTGTCTTTACGCCATTGCAACATATCGAGCACACCATCATGTTCCAGATATTCATTGAAGTCCTCGGCGTCCATCTCTATGTTCTTAGCATAAGTAGATACACCAGCTATATAGGTGCCTTCACTTCCAGTGGTAAAGTGGAGGATAGTCTCTTCACCTTCTTCAGTCCATGCTGTAGAGTCCATGCGACTCCTCTTGGTATTACCGATGATGCTTACATCAATCATACGGTTTCGGTCAATGACATTATCGCTCTTGTCCCATGTGCCATTGTATAAGGCTATCACTGCCTCAGTATTTGGTTCGAGATAGTATCCTCGAGGCTTGAGGAACATATCATGGCTACAAAGTACAATGGTAACTATCGATAGGAGTAGAGCTCTTCTCACGTTTTGATCATTTTGACACTAATATAAACCTACATCTCTAATTACCTTCTCTCGAAAGATCCGGCTTTTTGATCACTCATCTCTCAGCTTGGCAAGCAATCTCAATATTTCTATATAGAGCCATACCAGCGTGATCAATAAGCCGAATGCGCCATACCACTCCATATAGCCTGGCAGTCTACCACTTTCAGAACCACTTTCAATAAAGTCAAAATCTAAGACCAAATTGAGAGCAGCAACACCGACGATAACCAGCGAGATCCCTATACCTAATGGGCCTGATTCATGTAAGTACGGGACGGAAAATCCAATGAACTGACCTAAGAAACTAATGATGTATACAAAGAAAATCCCTATAGTAGCTGATACCACCGCTAAGCGAAAATTCTGCGTAACCTCGATGAGTCCTGACTTATAGCATAGCAAGAGTGCGAAAAATACAGATACCGTTAGAAATATGGCTTGTAATACAATGCCGCTATACACTGATTCATATTGATGCGAGATGATACCCAGTGCGGCCCCCTCAAGTAAGGCGTATGCAGGTGCCGTGGTCGGCGACATACTCTTCTTGAAAATGGTAATCATCGCCGTAATAAATGCCAGGATCAGACATCCAATTAAGACGCTTTGCATATGAGCGGCATAGCTCGGCATACTGGCGAACCTCCAAGATCCTACAGCTGCGGCAACTAATAACACCACAAGAAACATAGACTTTGATACAGTCCCCTCGAGGGTCATAATGTCGTTATAGACACCATCGTCATGAAATACGTCTTCAAAAGTATCGTTCAATGCTGGATTACTACCTCTCATGTATATACGTGTTAATATGCCGTTAATGATATGAATGTAA
>CAZDHV010000308.1:0-3427 GCA_964505335.1 uncultured Saprospiraceae bacterium
CCTTTTTAGCAGTATGTGAAGCGTTCTTAGCGAAGCATCTCGGAGGACGATATCAAGAAGAAAGGCCAGATCGACTTGATAGTATCATCGATAAAGTGACTGTCGATATAGAGGCCTTGGAGTTGGGGTAGCACCAGATAAAAAAGTGATTCTAATTGCAGTTTATAGTACCTCATTGGATCAGTTTTATTTCTAATCGTTGTATGCGGCAATTATAGTTTCAATTAGTATGGCCCACAAACAAGTATTATCTAAAGATCCAATCATTAAACCTCTGCTTGATAAGTATGGACCTATTGAGTTGAGCTCGATCGACAAGACTGATTATTTCAGGCATCTGATAAAATCAATCATTGGCCAACAGCTTTCAGTGAAAGCTGCGGCTACGATCAATTCGAGAATGTTGGCCTATTTTGATAATGATCCAACTCCTCAGAAACTACTGAGCTGCAGCTCCGATGACTTAAGATCCCTCGGCATCAGTAATCGCAAAGGAACTTATCTAAAGAATCTAGCGGCGTATGCAGAAGAGAATCCTTTAGATCAGTTGGATACGCTCTCGAACGAGTCGATCATAGAAGCTCTATCGAGTATCAAGGGTATTGGCACTTGGACGGTCAAGATGTTTCTGATCTCTGCTCTGGGCAGAACCAATGTGAGACCCTATGAGGACTTGACCATCCGACAACAGGTGAAGGCATTGTATAAATTGAGTGAAGATGATGATGCTAAGGAATTTTTCCTGAAGCAAGCAGACATCTGGCATCCATATGAATCGATTGCTTGCTTATATCTCTGGAAGGACAGGGATTCGGAGTGAATAAGATTCTGGGTGAAAAATAAGTATAGTAGACATATCTCATTAAGCCAATTGAATATAGTGATGTCCAAGAGTTAGAATAATGACCCTATGAAGGAGTTCGTTTTCAACAACTAAAGCTGTAGGATGTCCTATAAAAGCTGGCGGCGGAGATCATGCTAAAGGTGGCGGAAGAAGAGGACCTCCGAATCCTGCTAAGATTCTCGAAGATAAGGATGCCAACAACGATGGGGAGATCACCAAAGCCGAAGCCAAAGGCCCACTTGTTTGTGACTTTGGCCGTGTCGATGCTAACGGTGATGGTAAGTTGACAGTAGCAGAATTAGAAAATATAAAAGGTCGAGGTGGCCCGAGATAAGAATTTAAATTAGAATATGTAAGGGGTGAAATGTATCACCCCTTACATTATATCACTTCATCGTGATCCGAGCTTAACTAAGACGGCATTATAGCGTTAGGTACTCATCATTCAAATTTAAAACACACGATTAAAATGAGTACACTCAGATTAGGAGATGAAGCTCCCAACTTTACGGCAAGTTCAACGGCTGGAGAGATCGACTTTCACAACTGGTTAGGGGAGAGCTGGGGAATACTATTCTCACACCCTGCAGATTACACACCGGTATGTACCACAGAACTCGGTACAGTAGCTAAGTATAAACCGCAGTTTGATCAGAGAAATGTCAAGGTGGCAGCTCTCAGTGTAGATGGTCTTGCATCTCACGATGGATGGGTTAAGGATATCAACGAGACTCAAGGCACGACAGTCAACTTTCCTCTGATCGCCGATGAGGATCGCAAAGTCGCCACTCTCTATGATATGATCCACCCGAATGCTGATAGTAAACTCACAGTACGCTCCGTATTCGTGATATCACCAGATAAGAAGATCAAGTTGACATTGACATATCCGGCCGCAACTGGAAGAAATTTTGATGAGCTGCTTAGAGTGATCGATTCCTTGCAGCTCACGGCATATCATAAGGTAGCAACACCTGCTAATTGGAAACATGGCGATGATTGTGTAATCGTACCATCGGTGCAGAATGAAGATATCCCAGAGCTATTTCCTAAAGGACATACAGAAGTTAAGCCTTATCTGAGGATCACTCCTCAGCCTAACGTTGATTAGGATTGGTTTAGAATTGAGTATTTGTGAAAAAGGGTATCAGTTGATGCCCTTTTTTCATGTCTTGTTACACCGCCTCAATAGTCCCTCCTAATCTGCTTCGCTCGGCAGCGAAAGCCATCAAATGACTTTCAACTGAGGCTTCAATAGTAGAAGAGAGTAAGGAGGCATCTCTTGACGACACCGCTTTAAGCCAGTCGGTAACTAAGCGCCAATCTCCACCGCCATGACCATCGCTATTCATAGACCATTGGGTCTTCTCGCCAGTTAGGAAATCAGTGTGTTCAAAACTGCGCATATCGCCTACGATATCGCCATGACTACCCATTACCCTCGTACGGCGACCGTGGTAGGAGGTGAACGCCTCCATGCTAAATGACGCTGTAATGTCCTTGTCAAACAGTAGATTGCTTACATAGTGGTCCGGCTGGTCATTATCCATCTGATAGACACAGCGACCATAGTTAGTGGTACGTAGATATTCTAATATAGCATCTCCGTGTTCTGCCGGATCATCAGGTAGGTCAAAGACATAGGTCCAATCTCGGTCTCGATGATAGACCTTCAATGCACTATAGGGACATTCGGCTTCGATAGCACAGCCATCAATGCATCGAGGCGTAGCTCCCTCGGGCTTGTTGCCTTCATGAAACCACTTGAGACTGCCAAAGGCAGAAACTTTCTGACAGCTTTCGCCGATGATCCAACGCATGATATCCATGTCATGGCAAGACTTAGCTAAGATGATAGGTGTAGTCTGCTTGCTGTTGTGCCAGTTGCCTCGCACAAAGCTGTGTGACATATGCACATGCTCAATAGGTTCAAAGTGTGAGATACTTACCAGCTCTCCAATTTTGCCGGAATGGATAAAATCTCGTAGCTCAATGAAGTAGGGGGCATAGCGTAGGACATGGCACACTGCTACGATGCGCTGGGTTTTTTGAGCCATCGCCAGGATATCACGGCATTGCTGCTCTGATGGTGATATAGGCTTCTCAAGGAGTACATCGTAGCCCATCTCAAGTGCCTGCATACACGGCCCGTAATGTAGATCGTCAGGCGTAGTGATGATGATCGCATCAGCAAACTTGGGTCGCTCAAACACATGCTCCCAGGTATCAAACCTGTTGCTGTCCCCAATATTATGCTTCTTGCTATAGCGTTCATTGCGGATCGGAATGGGCTCGGCTACACCGACGATATCCAATTGCTCAGGATATTCTACAGCATAGTTGCCATAGACATTTCCACGAGATCCAGCGCCTAGTGTAATCGCCGTGATCTTATGATCTAATCCAGTAAAGTCACTCGGGCTTGGTTTAATGAGCTCTACGCCATTTTCATCTTGACCGATCAATGGCATGAAGAAGGCTCCTCCCATGCCCATGCTCATTTGCTTCAGTATATCTCGTCTGCTGTGTCCCATAAATCAGCTATTTGTAGACACTTAAGATGAGGAATTTTATGGAGATGGA
>CAZDHV010000309.1:0-3416 GCA_964505335.1 uncultured Saprospiraceae bacterium
CATGAGTTGCTGAGCCCGTAGCTTGTGAAAGAAGATCTTACAATCGTTCCTCCTTACCCATGACTACACTTAAGCTGAGTTCGTAATGACTAAACTTTCTTTAGAAGCGAGTGGGGGGCTCATAAACTGTGGGTAGTGGGAGCTGCCTTTGTAGCAGAGCTATTTTATGAGCTTGATTTTTCGTTCTTTTTATCTAAGAAAAAGGACAATTAGGGAATGATTAGGCATTTAGTAATTACCTTGAGGATAACCCAAAAGCCAATTTACTTTCTGTGATTAACAACTATTATTAATCATCAATAACTGTAACTTCTTGTACCTTTTTTATCGAAAAAAGGAACCAAAAACTCGTCGCCCTAAGGCTCTGCTAAGGCTGCTCCCGCCGCCCACTTGAGTGCGACAGGCTATACGCAGGAAATCAAGGATTTTTGAAGGTAATTGATTAATGGAGATATCCTACAAAGGCAGTTACGTTTCGCCTTGATACTGGAACACTTAATAGAAGAACGTTTTCATTACATGATACCTATGGACATATTCAGGGCCCTTTTGTCATCTATTATTTTTGCAAATCCACATTTGTGAGGTCTCAAGATGAAAATGGCTATGTATCATTGGAGATATCATAATCGATAAACCGAGCCAGGAGCCTATACCTTGTGTCGTTAGTGCCCACGATAAGCTTTAAATGCACTCTTGAAGTGCTTTGAATAACTAGGGCCAATAGGTATTTCTTCGTCTGCAACAATTATAGTCTTTGTGTTTATGGTTTCTACTTTGTTAAGATTCACAATAAAGGATCTATGAACCCTGACAAAATCTCTCGATTCCAACTCCTGTGCGTATTCAGCCAGTGATCCCAGGGTGATTATGTTCCGTTCTGCACTATTCCAGTATAAGTACTCTTCCATTCCCTTGATGTAAGACACTTCAGTTAAATCACACTTGATCAAGCTTCTTCCTTCCTTCAAATAAATGAAGCGGTCCTTCTCTTCTTCTAGCTGATGTAGCGCCTTGTCAACAGCAGCTTGAAACCTGCTGAATTCGATCGGTTTTAATAAATAGTCCGTGGCATTAAGATTGAATCCCTCAACGGCATGCTCCGAATATGCTGTAGTAAATATAATTTGGACTTTACCTGACAAGCTCTTGGCAAGGGCTAAGCCATCTCCATCTGGTAGATTGATATCAAGGAAGAGTATATCGCATGATTCGAGAGTTTGAGCATTTGATGCTTCTGCGATGGTGGCGTATGCTCCTAAGGTATGTAGGGCATTGATCTGTGCAACGAACTCTACAGTTTTCGTTCGAGCCAAATACTCATCCTCGATTATTATGCAGTTTACTGGTCTCAATCTAAATCAATGGTTAAAGAAGTGAAGGCCTCGTGGTCGTCAGTATTGAATACAAAGGCATGTCTATCTGGATAGCTCAGCTTGAGCCGTGTTCTAAGATTCTGAAGACTGGTAGATTTATTCTCTTGAACTGATGTGTTAGGGCTAATGGTATTTCTCATTTCCAAGGCCATCTTGTGATGTCGTAGCGTCAATTGAATACTCAATGTAGCGCTGTTATCATATCTGATCCCGCTGTGCTTAAAGCCATTTTCAATAATAGTTAGTAGTAGCAGCGGGCTTATCCGAAGCTCACTCTTGGAGATGGAATTTGTGTAGCTAATCTTCTCTGAACGTTCTATGCTGAGCTTCATCAAGTCAATGTAAGATTCTATATGTTTGATCTCATCGACAAGGGGGACCTCTTCTTCTTTTGCACTGTATACGATGTATCTCAATACCTCTGATAGTTTCAAGGTATATTGTTCGGAGCGCTGCCGGTCTTTGCCGATTAGATAATGCAGGTTATTTAATGAGTTGAACAAAAAATGTGGGCTGATTTGAGAGCGCAAGAATTTCAGTTCGGCCTTGTTTTTTTCTATTTCCAATTGAGACTTCTCACGTTCTGCGATATGGTTGGTTTGGTTGAGATAATACACACAGCTACATACTAAGGCCAGTGAATAGGGGACTGAGTCGGAAAATACCTGCCAAAAATCAAAGTGAAAAGAAAGGATGGACTCGGGGAATTTTAGAATAAGGATGCTCGGAAAGACACTATGTACCTTTGCTATAGTGTATTGAATGCAATGAAATGAGGCAGAGTAGGCAAGGTAAATGAGCACCAGAACGGCCAGAAGATATAGCAGCTTCCGCCCCCTCTGGTATATATAGGGTATGAGTACAAATAGGTTGAAGTAGACAATAATGACTTGGAGGAGTACCATGGAAAAGTTCTTAGCCAAATAAAAGCCCAGCTCATTGTTCTCGCTCATCAGAATTGATTGAACGAACCAATACATCACCCAAAAAGCCACATGTTTCCACCAAGAAATACGAATGCTTTTCTTCACAGATTATCTTTTCCCATAGGAGCTAAATATAGGCCATAAAAGGCCATCAGAATATTCGTTCATTGAATAATCGACGGTGTTCATTGAAGAGGTAGACCTAACGCAATTACTGAAGCTTGATTCCACGTATCATTATCAAAACAAACAAATTTCGCTATGAACTACTACCTACTAATGCTGTGTATGTGTTGTTGCTTAGCCCTGGGGGCTCAAGAGTATGACATGGTCTTGCAAACAGATTTTGATGGCTCGGTGACCCAGGGGAGTAAGGAAGAGTTGATCTCAAGTATCCAGAAGGGCAATCCAGTGAGAGTAGGGTGGCAACTGGATTTTGATGATGACCAGGTACCAGATTTAGAACATTGGGTGGATGCTACGTTTATCACGATACTCGGAGGCGAAGTATTCACTCAGATTGAAGCGATCTATGCTCAGGGGCCGAATCTTGAGATTCCACAGATCCAAATCTTTCCTAACAATACCAAGTGGACAGCTGTCCTTGGCACCAATGGCTTGCTATTGAATAGATTTATTCAGAATGAAGCTGACATTCCAGCGTTGGTTTTTGATGACTCTCTCAATCTTTCTACTGACGAAAAGAATCAAATGAGGGAGCAGGAGGAGCTGAGACTCAAGACCATGAAGCAAGTCAATACCTGGCATGTGAGCACATTTTGGTCAGTGCTGAGATAGAGATTATGTGCAATTTATTCGTATTTTATTTGATGTATTGGTAGTAGCTAGATGTTATACAGACATCCAGGGGAGAGAACCGCATGGGGCCAAGCTAGTTTAGCCTCTTCGATAAAGCTCGATTTGCATGTCTAAAGAGAAGAGCCTGACTACGGTAGAAATAAGGCGACTGGAAGCATAGGTCGTATTGACTGAGCAAAGTCATAATTTGGGGGTACAGATTTAATGTCATCTGTTCCCCCTGAAATTCCTATAGATGCTTTAGACAAGTCCTATTTGCCCCAAGTCTAACGGTATCTTTTTGCTTCCTTGTTGG
>CAZDHV010000310.1:0-3397 GCA_964505335.1 uncultured Saprospiraceae bacterium
TACAGCTCCGCAATAACCAGCATCTCAAAGTCCTGAACCGTCAACTTGTCCTTCCTTGAGAAGGCACCAAGCTTGGCGCCATAAATATCAATGTTCTGGTAGCCCAGAGACTTCAAGAGCCATGTGATCTCAGGAGGAATGTAGTATCGCTGATTACCGGATATGTTCTTCTTGACTCCAAGATCATCTTCATAATCTATATCGAATTGCTCTCTGAAAGTCATCAAGTCAAAGGTATCGTTGATGATCTCAGCATTGCCATCTGCCTTATCCTTACGAAATTCGCTTGCTGAGTTGAACAATGGAAATAGGCCGTTGAGTGTAGTAAAGATTAGTTTGCCATCTCTCCTGATCGTTTTAGTGACACTTTTTAGAATTGCAAAGTTCTCTTCGTCTGTTTCCATTAAGGGGAACCCTCCTTCACACATCATGATAGCGACGTCATATTCATCTTGATAGGGTAGGTCGCGAGCGTCTGCCACTTCTAAACGGATGTCGAGTTGTTGTTGCTTTGCCTTGTCTCTGGCATGTGCGATCTGAGAAGGTGATAGATCAATACCAGTAACTTGGTATCCTCGCTTGCTCAGCTCGATGGTATGTCGACCAGTCCCACATCCGATGTCAATTATCTTCAGATCGGTGTTGAAGGCGAGTTCTTGCTCTATAAAGTCGCATTCTCCCTGAGTGCCTTGAACGAAGCGTTCTTGGTCATAATGTAGCGCAGCATTTTCGAACAAAGATTCATACCACTTTTTCATGCTCAGTTCATTTAATAGGTCAATCAAAAAGTCTGACTAAACAACCAAAACTGCCAGATGGCAACAATAATCGCAACAAGGAAATATAAGCCAAAGTAAATACCGTATTTAGGATTTAAGGTTATTAGAGTTTTTCCATTTAACTCTATCACCTCTATGTTGCCCCAGTTCTTAATAAGTAGATAGGTCACGGATGCTGCGATCACCATGGCAACATATTCCCAGATACAGATACGTCCGATCGTGTAACCAGGGAGGTCTTGATAGAAGAGTGGGTTAACAACTAATAAAGCGAATCCGGCCCATAGGGAGAACAGTGTGATGGCCAGCAACGTGGGAAAGAGAACTTTGATTGAATAATTATTCATCATATTGTTATTAGAGATAGTTTTCTACCGTTGCATAGAAGCACTGACATAGTCACGATATGTTAGTGCAGCAATCTTATCCGAATCAGTAAGTGCAAAGTTATTGAACTCAGCTATGACCCTACTCTGCTGGTCGAATATCGTCATTAGATTGTTTTGGGCCGATTTTATAGAGTTTCGTTCTAAGATTGGATAGGTCGAGCCAATCTGTGTCCATAATTCTGGACTGACGTGATTTTTAATATATCGGTTGTAGTTACCTATGTTAACCGTGTAGTTGTTTTCATGTCCTATTACCCAATTAATCATTCTAAAGAGCATATCTCTCATAGGCCCATTGAGAATAGCAATGGAATAGATAAGTTCATCCCGAATCAAGCCCTTACTAACATAGGTCGATACCCACCAAAATTCATTACAGCAATCACTAAATTCTTTCTGAGTTGGGGGCTTAATTCTATAGTCTATATCTGATGGGTTAGTCCTATTCTTGACTATCTTGTCTTTATCTAAAAGTACTCTGGTTAGACTGTCGAGATGCAGGTCCATATCATCTATCAATATTAACTTCAGATCGATCCGGTTGAAATCTTTGAACAGCATTAAATAGGTCAGCGTATTTTGATCCTTCTGAATATTGGAGTCATCTAGATTCATGTCTTCTGGACATTGCATGATTAATCTCTCTCCAAATAAGTCCACCCAGTTAGGATCTAACTTGAAGGATTCTAAATCATTCACTATAAAGCAGATATCGTAATCTTGGAAAATGTCTTTTTTAACTGTTGGATTGACTCTAGATCCATGCAGTGTTAATGCTCGAATCCTAGGGTCGCCAGATGCGAAGGACATTACTAATTCGAGTACCTCTTGTTCTGTTCTCATATTGCGTTCATGGTTGTATACACTTGACCGTATTAAGATACCATATAGTCCAATACTTGATAGCTTGAGGCCTATATAGCCGGGATCACTTGGTCCTTCAGCATAGCTATAGTCTCTCTGATCGGCAGGCTGGTGAACTTCAGATTGATGATGACGTGATTGACTCCAATTTCTCGGATTCCTTGGAGATAGTTGATTAGATGATCAGCACTGCATCTAAACCCTAAGTGTATCGGGGTTGGGCTGATATCCCTACCTGGGACAAGGTCAATATAGAGCGACTGCATGAATGGCTTCCAGCTATGTCCATGAGCTCGATAGGCAGACTGCCAATCCGCCATATTAGCTTCTAAGATCCATCTGGTTCGAGGATAGTATAACCAACCATCAGCGTGCTGAGCGATCCAATCCAATGTCTGTCCAGAATGACCAGTTACTAGATAAGGTGTCTTTATGGATGCTTTGGGGAGTAAGTCAACATTGCCATGGACTGTCCCATATGTCGCAGACTCGTGCCTGGGAAATGATGTATTGAGAGCCTTGAGATAGCTGAAACTCTCTCTGAATAGCTCGTTTTTACTATGCAATTCCCTATTAAAGGCAGGAAATTCTATAGGCCGATCACCCGAAGCAATGCCTATGATGATTCTGCCTTGAGATAGATGCTGCAGGCTACTAATCGACTTAGCCGTGTGGATAGGATGCCTCAGCGGTAGTATGATGCTGCCAGTAGCCAGTGCTATACTGGAGGTGTTGTTCATAATATGCGCCATATATACGAACGGATCATACATCTGTCCCACATCACCAAATGTGGGATCATGGAGTGGTACGTCCCTAAACCACAGTGCTTTAAAGCCAGATATTTCGGCCAGTTGAGCAAGCTCTTCTTGGTTCTTCATCTGAGGAACAGCACCACTGTACGACTCTATTGGGAACACCAAGCCAAGTGTTAGCTCGTGCTGATTGGCTATTTTATTGAGTGGCGAGATCATCAATTGAAGCTACTGATGATCTGTTCGGTCTCTGCTATCAGTTCGTCAATCTTTGTTTGATCATAGGCATCTGTATGTGCTGGTCCAAAGTTGCCTCTTGGATCACCAAGATCATTATCAAAGTATTTTTCTGTTACTCCAATATACTCCTCATCGACAGCCAGGCTTGCGATTATATCTGCTCCCTTAGATGCCGGCGACCAATATCGGCCATATGCCTCCTGTACCATCCTTGTGTTCAGTAGTGATCCTGGGTTTAGAGCCGTGATCGCTATATCTGGATGTTGTCGAGCCAACTGAAACGTCCACATGGTGAGTGCGAGCTTGCTTTGCGCATAGGCGGATTGTGCTGACAAGGGCTGTTTACCATGTAATGCTGCTATTGAGACCG
>CAZDHV010000311.1:0-3395 GCA_964505335.1 uncultured Saprospiraceae bacterium
GCCCTTGCTTGGCAGTTCCAATATTTCTATTTCTTCTTGTTGGATCTTTCATTCTGGGTTTGTCCTAATTATGCATAACTAGTGTATATATGATCAAAACCTATCATTTTGATCACTTTTGTTGAGTAATATGTCAAGTGGACTTTGTACTCGACGAATTGTTTTGTCAGTGATATGTGTGTATATCAAGGTGGTTTTGATGTCTTTGTGACCAAGTAGCTCCTTAATTAATCTAAGGTCTGTACCGCTGTCCATGAGATGTGTGGCAAAGCTATGTCTTAATGAATGCAGCGTATAATGTTTAGCTAGTGATGCCTTAGTACGAGCTCGTCGATATATTAAGCTGAGACTAGATGAGCTGTATGGCTTTGATGGATTCTGCCCTTCAAACAGCCAATAGCTTGGCTTATGTTCTAACATGTAAGTCCGTATCATCGTCACAATAGATTGAGGCATAGGCACAAGTCTATCTTTGTTGCCTTTTGCGCCACGTACCCATATTCGCTGATTTTCAAAATCTAAGTCGTGAATCTTAAGATTAATGACCTCGCCACTACGTAATCCGCTACCATATGCCAAGTAGAGCATGACAAGATGTTTGCTGTTTTTAATTTGAGAGAATAGTTTTATCACCTCTCCTTTGCTCATAACCTTAGGTAACGACTTAGGGCGTCGTGGGCGAGGGATTACCTTAAAATTGATATTGGAGTCAGGGACAATCTTAGTAAAATATAATCTCAGCGTACTCTGATGTCTGTTAATTTCTTGATAGCTAACATTGCTCTCGGCAATGTTAGATATATACTTAACAATAGTTGATTGTAGATGCGATTCAACATTTTGTTCTTCACAGTACGTCATATATCGAAGAAGTACTGAACAATATTGCTTGATCGTATTCCAGCTATATCGCTCCCTGATCATCATACTCACAAAAGAATTTAAATATGAGATATGCTGTTGTGGGCAATGTCTGAGGAGATACTTTTTCTTTTTAGCCCAATCTCTGGTGTATTGTACATCGTCATAGCCTGATGTGGTATAGTCTATGATGTCATAACCATCACTAGTTAATCGTTCGATAATTCTCAGTTTGGAGTTATCGTCATTAACAAGTAGCCAGGCTTTGTTCACTTTATCATACTGGCGTTTACTTTCAGACTTGAGCCAAGTAGGTTGAGTCATGTTCCCTCTGAATTTAAGCGAGTAGTGACCTGGGTGATCTGGAGTCATCTGTAGTATGGCACGTTTGCGACGTTGAGATACTTTGATCTGATCTGCGATGAGATCGTATTGATGGTTAGTCCAGTAGTGATATCGAGATTGAAGAGCTCTTAGATTGTCGAAGGTTCCTTTACTAATCCACGACTTATCTTTTTTACTCCAGTAACTCTTATCCAGTGATTTGAGAAATGCTACTTCATTGTTATTGTAATTGATGGTGATAAAAAATGAACCGCTGTTATAGATGATGTTGTGCAACCCCTGTTTATCGTAAACAGTGGGATTTATGTCAGTAGGGAGATTTCCGCTGTCTTTCTCTTCCTCTGCGGGTGGTTTCGACTCCTTGATAGAGCCTATGTCGACTGTATCAGACTGTAGTACAGCTTGCCTGGTGTCGATGGGTACGTCTATGCGGTATGGTATATTAGATTGTTGCAGATGGTTATAAGAGGCTTGTGTATACGGGATATACCAACAATTGTGCGTTTTGGTATATCGTCGATTTGGTAGTTGTTTGACTAGGTTGATCAGTTGAGTGTCATATTCAAAGTACAGCCCTATATGCCACGTCCCCTTGTGATAGAGTTTCTTGATGGTGACCTGCTGTGTTATATTCTCTGGGTGCATATGATTCTTTAAAATAATGATATCTGGGCAGATGTAGATGTAATGAGTATATTTATTTGACTTCCTATTAAACTTGAAAACATACTCATGCCAATGTGCTTATGTGAGACGCTTTTGTGCCTACTCATCCATTTTCAAAAAGGGCAATCCGAGAGAGGAAACTGAAGTCGTAGACAGTTTGGTCAAAAGCTACACGTCTAAGATCGAAGCGATGCTAGCCGCTAAGGAGAAGGACATCATGACGGTGAAAGACTATTAACTTTGGGAACATCACTTTTTAGCTGTAGCAGCAAGTAACACTAGTGCTAACCCAAGGGCACTCACAAATCCACCAATAGTCCCCCAAGGTTCGGCATCATTGGTAAAGTATGCTAAGGTAATTCCTCCAAGTACCGCAATAACCCCTACAGCTATGCTCAGCGCATAGTTACTATTTAGAAATCTATTGACAGTCTCAGTCATATCTAATCTCTGTGTGGCGTCATTCAGTCATTAAGACAAATGCAAATTTCATACAGTATATCAAGAAACTGAGTTTCTTAGGAAATGCTCTAATCAGGCGAATACTCCTCGATGCTGAAATCCGAATAAGCCTAAGGTATAATTTTAAACTGGGCTTAATTGAAATGAGCTTGTGGTTATAGTCACTTCTTAGGTCAAAAGTCAAGTCAACTATTCCCATTAATTCGCACAGTTGAGTAAAGAATGAGCGGAATTCGTCATTTGAGGAATCATCGATAATACTGAGTGGAAGTTGGGCGGTGGCTGTCCCTTCTTTCAGGACAAATTCTATGTGTTGATCTGAGTCTGTGGTGTGTCTTTTTAGCTCTGTGAAGTTCAGAATGTCTTTAGTCGCTTGGATAAAACCGCTCTTATTATCAATCTGACTGAGGATAATTTTAAGTGTATTCAACTTTTCTCTAAGCGTATTTTCTGCCTGTGGGTGTGAGAATATGCTTCTATTATCACTGAGAAATTCAATCATCTCTGAAGAAAGAGAATTTCTTACTGCAGTCGCTTCCAACTCATCTAAGGTGTTATCAACGCCGTCAATAGCGATGATGAGATGATCAAGCTGCAGTTTCAGTTCATTGCTGAGCCGTACTTTAAAAGGTTCAGTTAGCACATGAAATTCATCGCTCAGTTTCTTATAAATCCCTCGTACGCTATTCCAGTCAATCTCTGCTAAGAATTCCTTGTTAGACGCCATGCATTTTATTGACTCAATCAAATCATAGTTCTTCATCAGTAAGGTAATTATTCTTCTGATAAGCTCTTCTCGTAATTGACGATGTAGATCATCAACCAATATAGCTTGTCATACCATTTAAGTTTTAGAATTTCACATAAGAGTCTGCATTAGAATTTATTAAGATCAAGGCGAAAAACGCAGGAATAGCCATGGCTCTGGCGAGTATTTTTAACGCAGATATTGATAAATTCTGAGAGAACATTAGTGATATTTTAGAGCTTAAAAGGTATTAAGGCATAGTCTGTATATTAAAGTCGTTTTTCATCCAAACAAGAATCCATGATTCGCACGA
>CAZDHV010000312.1:0-3383 GCA_964505335.1 uncultured Saprospiraceae bacterium
TCTTTTTTATGATAACCCCGCACTCCAAAGTAATTCGTCCTCCGTGCGGGCCAGTGTATCTGATATAGGTCTATATAGTCTGTCTGTAATCTCCTAAGACTATTATCAACAGCTTCTGCTATGGATTGCTTGGTATAATCTTTTGTTTCTCTTATATGTGCAGTGTAAGGACCCGGTCCAGCAATCTTTGTGGCGATAATGAGATCATCTCTCTTTGCTCTCTTATTAAGCCATGTTCCAATATATTGCTCAGTGCGTCCTGAAGTTTCACCCCGAGCGGGAACAGGATACATTTCTGCGGTATCAATAAAGTTGACGCCTTGGGTTACGGCATAATCCAACTGTTGGTGAGCTTCAGCCTCGCTATTCTGCTCTCCATAGGTCATAGTACCTAGGCATATTACGCTCACATCTATGTCGGTAACCCCTAATTTTCTGTATTCCATATTAACTATCTTTCTAAAAGATCGCAAATAAGGGATTATACACTAATGTGCCAACGAAATTGTGAACTATCACATCACAATATGTTTATAAATCGTTTAATCATTGATCATAATGATCATGACATGAAAGAATTACTGACAATACTTCTAACATTACTATTTCTGACAGTATCTCTCAATGCTCAAGATATTGATAGACCCAAGATCGGTCTGGTTTTGAGCGGAGGAGGGGCCCATGGTTTAGCCCATATTGGAGTAATACGTTATCTAGAAGACAAGGGTATTCCTGTGGATTATGTTACAGGCACAAGTATGGGTGCGGTCATAGGTGGGTTATACGCTTTAGGGTACAGTTCGGCTGAGATAGAAGAAATCGCTAAGGCAGTAGATTGGGATGAGGTGTTATCAAACTATGCAAGATTAAGTGAAGTCGCTCCTTCCGAAAAAAACTTCCACAACAAATTTGCGCTAAATTTCATAGTTAAGGATGGAGAAATAAATCTTCCCCAGGGATTTATTAATACCCAAAAGCTTGATCTATTGATTAGCAGATTGTACTGTCATTCTGAGTATTTAACCAATTTTGATGACCTCCCAAGGCCATTCAGATGTATGGCCGTTGATATCGAGACAGGTGATATTAAGGCATTTGATCGCGGATATCTGAGTAAAGCTGTAAGAGCAAGTATGGCCATACCTAGTGTGTTTCCTCCCATAGAGATAGATGGTCGATTATATGTAGATGGGGGATTGATACGTAATCTTCCTGCTCAAGAAAATCTGGAGCTTGGCGCTGACATTTTGATAGGCGCATATGTAGGTGGAGTGTTAGAAGAGAAAGAAGAACTCAACTCATTTTTTGATGTGTTATCGCAGTCTGCATTTATGATGGGCATATTAGATAGTGAAGAGCAAAAAGAACTATTAGACGTTTTGATTGAACCAGATATTAAGGATGAGGGGTCTTTTGCTTTTAAGGAGGTAGATTTATTCCTGCAGAAGGGATATCAAGCTTCAAGTCTTCATGAAGAAGCCATCGATAGTATAAAACTTCTATTGGGAGATTATTCGGAGTCCCAGGTCGAAAGCTACCACTCTCCAGATGCAGTTAGAATTTCTCAAATAAGATTTCCTGAATCAATAGAGCCATTTGACGATTTCGCACGCTTCAAGTTTGGTAAGGTAAGGCCGCGGATCTATAAATTTGATGATATAGAAACTTCAATTAATAAAGTATATGGCACGAAGCATTTTGGTAATGTGACGTATACCGTAGATGTAGACGAGAATGGTCGCCACAGCATGGATATTTTTGCAGAGCCTAAGTCCGAGATTGACTTATACGCTAATCTCAACTTTTTCACCACTACTGGAGCAGGGCTCATCTTACATGCGGATTTTAGAAACAAGATAGCACAGCCTTCAGTGCTTAAAGCTACTGTGCGACTATCTGATAGGATTGCTGGAGCCATAGACTACAGTTACCGATTAGGAAAAAAGAAGGATTATATCTACAAGTTCGATGGCAGTTACAATCGGCAATCTTTCTTCTTATTCAGAGGTGATAACAAATTGCGAGATTTCAGGAACTCTTCGTGGAAAGTTACCACTGGAATTGCAAGAGAGCCTAACAATACCTATTGGTATGGAGTTAACATTGGTGTTAGAGAGGACCTTCTCGGTCTCACTCGGCTGAGCGAAGGACTACAAAACTATAGTAGGACTAATGCTGAAGTGAATGCATTTTTTGAGTTCAGCACACTTGATCAACCTTCCTTTGCCTCTCAGGGGTATCTAGTAGATGTAATAGTAAGGCACCAGATAGAAACGAGCGTGTTTCAGATGGCAGAATTCGAACCGGAAGAGTTCATACCAGAAGAACAGGATTACACCTTGGCAGCACTAAGATTCAAGGCTGTTGCTAGCCCTAACTCAATATTGACAGCTACATTTTCTGGTACCCTTGGATGGAAGAGTAATGTTTCATTCTTAGATAACTTTAGAGTTGGGGGTACAGAAGCCAGAGAGCCGATGAGTATTTCTTTTATTGGTCTTAATACAGATCAATTTCATTTCTCGGAACTCATCAAAGGGGGCTTGGAATTGCGTGCACAGCTATATAGTAATGTATATCTCAGCTTAGTTGGAGACTATGTCAGTGGATCGCGCACATTCCAATTTACCGAAGATATAACTGATGATCAACAGTTGTCTTTTTGGGGTTATGGAGCGAGACTCGCATACGATAGTCCATTGGGGCCTATCACAGCTGCACATGGTAGAAACACTTATACTGATAGCTGGCAGACTAACTTGACCTTAGGCTATACTTTCTTCTAGGTCTTCCGCACAATACTAATCCTTAATAGCATAGTGTGTATCAGCCATATATTGATAGGTGGCTATTGACGTCAAGAACTGTTCGGGGGTTGCTCCTTCTCGAAGTGTCTTAGCGCTATATATGAAGAACTGCTTGATGTCCTCTACATCCTTAGCTGATAGGCGTTCACTGAAATTAGGCATACCTCGCTCAGCCAGAAGAGTCCCAGTGACAATGTCTTCATAATTATTGAAGACTGCATCTGAGGACCTAGTCAAGTCAGGCAGTGCTCCTCCACCAGCACCAAACTGATCACCATGGCAGGCGACACAGTGCTCCACATATAGCGTTACACCATGTCCGATATCGATAGGACTGCCAGTTGGTTCGAGTTGAGTCAGCTGTGCTATTTCGGTTTGCGGATAGTCAGGGTAAGCGGCATCACCTCCAAGCTTAAAGGTATACAGCTTGGCAGGATGTACTCGTTCTGTATACTTACGTGACAATCCGATGATTCCTCCCCATCCGACCGGTATAGTTACATATTGTTCGCCATCAACCATATAAGTCACTGGCGGTGCAATAATCCCCGTCTTAAGGTCTGTCTCCCATAATAT
>CAZDHV010000313.1:0-3370 GCA_964505335.1 uncultured Saprospiraceae bacterium
TAGTATTCAGCATGCTCTGCCGCTTAGCTGATATCAGAACAAGTCGTTGCTGGAGAAAATAAAAAAAGAAGAGTCTATGAAGAACTCTCCTCTTTTATTCTGGTGACGATGGAAGGATTCGAACCCTCAACCCTCGGAGCCGAAATCCGATATTCTATCCAGTTGAACTACATCGCCATGACAATTATAGACTGAACATTATGAAGTTGGATAGACCTCATCTAACTGTCCAATCCCCAAATCTTCCTCGAAGTTAGCATAATTGATTATTTGAGATTTATGATTATCCAATAATCTACTTAATTCAGTTGGTGTCACAGGAGGATTAAAATGGGAGTGTGGTTAATATATCAGAAATAAATTAAAGTCCTTATTCCAAGACTCCTTCAGCTTCAAGTATCTCTTTTGCCTGTTCTGCCAGATTCTCATGAACGTAGAGTTTTATGTCTCCAAATAGCCCGGCATGTGCGCTATCTGATTGATCCAAAGTGAAGGATTTGATGCCCTTTTCACCTAGTACAAACTGTGCCGTCTTGATCTTAATCTGTGATATCGTGAACATGACCATTTCCTTATCCATATCATTGATTTTTTGTGAAGGTGATGATTTTTATGATTAAAACGTATCTATAAAATCGCAAATTATATTGATCTAAAAACACCTATATCTCTCATATGATTATGCTTTGAAGAGAACTATATTGTCTACAGACTTTTAATTGTCAACAAGTAATAGACTAAATTAAGTTCGGATGAATCGACAAGAAACCTTAGAAACGTTCAACCTGCGACTTCCTGTTGTTGCGTCACCCATGTTCATATGTTCGCAGATGGCCCTGGTCAAGGCTTGTTGCAAGAATGGTATTATTGGTACTTTCCCTGCGCTGAATAACCGAACCACAGAAGGATTCGAGTCATGGCTGATTGATCTCAAGCAAGAATTTAAAAAACATGAAAAGGAGTCTGGTGAGGCGGCACCTCCCTACGGTGTTAATCTCATCGTACATAAAACGAATCCACGCATAGAGGCAGATCTTGAAGTGTGCATCAGACAAAAGGTCCCAATAATCATCACATCACTGGGAGCAGCACAAGCCGTAGTAGATCGCATACATAGTTATGGGGGATTGGTCTTTCATGATGTCACTACAGTAAGACATGCGAAAAGTGCTATTCGAGCTGGAGTGGATGGGCTCATATTAGTAACAGCTGGAGCCGGCGGACATGCTGGAACCCGTAGTCCGATACCTTTTATTCCTGAGATACGAGAGATATTTGACGGACTCATACTATTAGGGGGGAATATTAGTACGGGCAATGATATCGCTTCTGCGATGCAGATGGGAGCGGATCTAGCGTATATGGGGACAAGGTTTATCAATACGGATGAAGCTATTGCAGATGAAGCCTACAAGCAAATGATTATAAATGCCAGCTCTGATGACATCGTCTACACAGCATCAATTTCTGGCGTCCCGGCGAACTTCCTAAAAGATAGCTTATTGAAATCTGGCATTACTCCTGAGATGTGGAATGTGAAGGCGAAGATTGATTTTGGAGAAGAGCTTGATGCCGAAGCTAAAGCATGGTCAACGATTTGGTCAGCAGGACAGGGCTCCGCTACCATAAAGGATACACTTCCTACTAAAGAACTAATAGACAGACTAACACGAGAATTTAGAGAGGCGCTGGAGAGACAAGCACTGTATCTCGAACGCTATGCAAACACATAATTAGAAATTAATCATGATAGAAAATCTATTTTCATTAGAAGGTAAAACGGCTCTGATTACTGGAGGAGGCAAAGGAATCGGAGCAATGATGACTCAAGGTTTAATTGAATCTGGTGCCAATGTTATAATTGCTTCTCGATCATTGGAGACCTGCGAGTCCTATGCTGAGGAGATGAATAAGCTCGGAAAAGGGAAGTGTTCAGCGATGAGTGTTGATTTGTCCAGTGTAGAGAATATAGCGGCATTTGCTGAGAGCTTGGCTGATAGAGTAGATCACCTTGATATTTTAATCAATAATTCTGGAGCCTCTTGGGGCGCGCCATTAGAGGATTATCCAGAAAAAGGGTGGGATAAAGTAATGGATCTCAATGTTAAGGCGGTCTTCTTTTTGACTAAGTCGCTCTTGCCGCTTCTCAGGAAGCAAGCAAGCCAAGAAGACCCTACTCGTATAGTAATGATAAGTTCGGTCGCCGCAGTCTCTTCTGATTCGATGATGGCGTATTCATATGGACCAAGTAAGGCCGCCGTGAAGCAATTAGGAAAGGAACTTGCTAAAGATTTGGTGACGGATCATATACTCGTCAATACGATAGGACCAGCCGTCTTTGAAAGTAACATGACTAAGGCATTTGATTTGAAACAAATGGCTGCCTTGCATCCAGTAGGTCGCATAGGTCAGCCTACAGATATAGCAGGACTGGCGATATTTCTTTGTTCTAAGGCCAGCAGCTTTATCACAGGTACGTATATTCCCTTAGATGGTGGCTTTCTGTTGAGGTCTTAGCCAATTCTACATCTGTCCTGAGAACTATGTAGTAGTCTTGGACTTGAGTAAACCTGCTAAGATCAGATCTGAAATCAGAATGGCATGCTGATCTATCTGATCTTGATCAAAACTATCGACGCCATAGAGCTTTTTCATCTGATAGCTTCTGGCGAAGAAGGTTGTAATAGACCCAATAATAAAGCTGAATAGATTAGCTGGCGGTATGTCTTTAACGGTCCCTTTTTCTTGTTCTTCTCTTATAGCAGCTTCTAGATATGAGAAGATAGGTTTCAATACTTCGTCAATTAAGAAATCAGATCGAGTTGATTGAGAGAACATCTCTTGTACGACTACTTGTTGAAACTCGGGGTGAACGGAGGAATAGAGGACTATTTTTTTAATATAGATTTTGATACGTTCCAGACCACTCGTACCCTCAAGAACGGTGAAAATGTCTTTGAGACTATTAGATATTGATAAGCCTGCCTGTAGTGTTGCTTTCTGCCATATTTGTTCCTTGGTGCCAAAGTGGTAGTATAGCAACGAATCCGCAACGCCTGTCGTCTGGGCTAATAACTTAATCGACACACCACCAAAGCCATATTGTGCAAACTGCCTTAAGCACTTCTCAAGTACTTCTACTGTGTCAATACCAGAGTTGTCAGTAGGTCTCCCAACTTTTCTTTTCTGTTGTGCCATGTATGTATATGGTTAACAAAAAGCAATTTAGAATTTTCTTGCTTATACAACCATTATATACATAATTGAATATATATTGTAAACAATTGGTGACCTGGCCAATTAAGTATAGTATCCAATTCTATTACACACAATCTAACTAAATGGCAGTTTTAGAAAGAGTAAGAAAATC
>CAZDHV010000314.1:0-3309 GCA_964505335.1 uncultured Saprospiraceae bacterium
AAAAAAAGCCCATACCGAAGTATGGACTTGTCTTACCTTAAAATACCAAAAAATACATGGTTATGACGCCATACATTTTAATCGGTCACATATTTTTTTTTAGTCACACAACTTTTTTCCAAAAAGAGTCATCTTAGCACTGTGAGCAGTGATCATGTAGATATTATATCTAAGTGCAAAAGCAACGACAGAAGAGCTCAAAATGAGCTCTTTTCGAGATATTCCCCTACAATGCTATCAATATGTAAACGTTACCTAACTGATCACTCTAGAGCTGAAGACGCACTAATTAAAGGATTCAAGAAGGTATTTGACCATCTGAAAAACTACAGCGGAGAAGGCTCATTTGAAGGATGGATTAAACGGATAATGGTCAATGAGTGCTTGATGATTATAAGAAAAGATAAAAAGCATCAACACTTAATTCCGATAGAATCTAAATCCTACGGTTCTGTAGCCATCAATGACCGCTTAGAATATGAAGATATCCTTAAGTTATTGGAGGGTTTGCCGCAGGGATATCGCACAATCTTTAACCTATACGCTATTGAAGGGTATAAACATAGGGAAATAGCAGAGTTGTTAGGTATTAGCATAAACACATCGAAATCACAATTAATCTTGGCACGTAAGAAATTAAGAGCCATGATTAAAAAAAAAGATAACTACAAATGGACAGCTTGAATGAAATAGATTCATTGTTTAAAGAAGGTGAGCACCAAAAGGAGTTGGCTATAAGCCAAGATCTGAAGAACAGAATGAATCAAGAACTTGGAGCATCTAAAAACTCTAATCTGAAGATATATAAGTATCTGAGTGGTATTGCGGCTGCTGTTTTAGTAATGGCTTTAGTCTTTGTCAGTAGACCCAATGAAACCGGTTATGAGTTAGAAGAACTGACTTATGAACCTCATCCAGTGATTAATACCACAACAATTAATCTACTCCCCTCTTTCGTAAACAGGGTTTATGAGGATGGCTTTTTAAAGGGATGACGCTGCACCCATGATTGTTTAGGCACGAAATACTTGAATACGGTCGGCGTGATCATCGCAAGAAAACGATTGTTGTGTCTGATATAGCAGGTCATATCATAAGGGACAGAACCAACAGAGCTTTTAATTTCCAGTGCAGTTCTATAGTAGAGTAATTGCGCAGCTCTGTTACTGATAGCATCCCTGACAAGGTCAAGAAGTATATTCAGATAGAGTTGGTACTTGAGGTTGTACTGGCCACTCACACCAATGAAATGAGAATCCATTTTATCATCATCAATTGTCCACGTATAAAAAGCCACTAGTTCATCCTCTAAGAAATAACCTACTACTTGAAGTTCGTCTTGGAACGACTCTTTGAGTATGGTGAAATAATTCTGCTGACTTTTTATCAAGACAAATCCTGAACCCGATAATATATCAGAGTATAAGCGATACATGTCATCATTATACTGCCGAACCTCCTCGATCCCTAAGACTCGCTTTTTGACGGGTGCAAACTTCTTTATAGCGTTCTTCATACGAATGCGATACTTGGAGCGCATTGCTCCTAAATAATCATCAAAGTCGGTCCAGGATGGATTAATCGAAAGGATCATATTAGGGTCGATTTGGAACGGATGTAACCGACTTTGCTTATTCGCAAGAAAAACATGCTCATCAAAGAAGTCCTTGTAGAGCACTGCACTAAATTTCTGAGGAGTGGATCTAAGTTGTTTCTTCAGATCCATAACAACGCTATCGACAATGGAGAACTGATCTTGGAAATCAAGGATTGACTCTTTAAAATAGAATCCATACTCTCCTGTGAGGTACAGGTTGCCAACATTTAATAATCTAAATTGAAACTTACTAACGATCCATTGGCGCGCTCCCTGCAACCATCGCACGAAGGATGAGGCTGACTTATAGTTTTTATATCTGAGTGCACTACTTAGCTTAAGAATTAGATGCTGAAGCAAGATTATCCCAATAGGCTGATCCTCTTGATACACGACCACATAAATTGATTGAATATGATCAGGGGCATCATCCTCTAACACCTGTAGATATCGAGCTTGAGCAAAGTTTTCATCGATCGCAATTGCATCCCATAGCTCTGCTGTTTCATTTATGGCTAAAAAGTAGCTATAGGAAAAAGCAGTCCCTACAATGGGATACCTTTTAGTATGAACTGAAATCGGTGTATCAATAGAACTCGACAAAAAATCAATTTTGGGTAGACAATGTCCACATACAATTAATGAAGAACGAAAGTATCAGTTTATGTTTGATAGTAATTATAAAATGATTGTCGTTTTAACTTCAATTATCACTCAGTGCATATTGCGATAAAGACACAAATTTCGGCTTTTGTAATCTTACGAAGTCATACATTAGACCAGAGCTATGAAAAACTCAATGAACATGGAGAATTCTCAGAAGTATATTGATTTAGAAGATCAGTATGGTGCACATAATTACCATCCGCTTCCTGTAGTCTTGGAACGAGGAAAAGGCGTATTTGTCTGGGATGTGGATGGGAAAAAATATTATGATTTCTTATCTGCTTATAGCGCTGTGAATCAAGGTCATTGTCATCCTAAAATAGTTGGAGCGCTACAAGATCAAAGCACTCAATTATGTTTGACCTCTCGAGCCTTTCACAATAGCAAGTTAGGTCCTTATGAGAAATTCATGACTGAGACTTTTGGCTTGGACAAACTGCTCCCCATGAATAGTGGTGCCGAAGCTGTTGAGACTGCTATCAAGATCTGTCGTAAGTGGGGCTATGAAAAGAAGGGAATAAAAAATGGAGCCGCTAAGGTTGTCGTATGTGGCAAGAATTTTCATGGAAGGACAATTAGCATAATATCATTCTCGAGTGATCCGGACGCAAGGGGTCATTTTGGCCCTTATACCCCAGGCTTTATCAGCATACCTTATAATGATATCGACGCACTTGATGAGGTCATGCAGGAACATAGTGCTGATATTGCTGGATTCCTTGTAGAACCTATTCAAGGGGAAGCGGGGGTAAATGTCCCTGACGCTGATTTTATTGAGAAGGCCGCAAATCTATGCCGCGAACATAATATCCTGTTTATAGCAGATGAAATACAAACTGGTCTGGCAAGGACTGGCAGTATGCTTGCAATCTGTGGAGATTGCAGTTGTACGACTAAGTGTGAGCGCAATCCGGCTACTTATATTAAACCTGATATCCTAATCCTTGGCAAGGCCCTTTCAGGGGGCGCATATCCAGTATCTGCGGTATTGGCGGATAATGACATTATGGACGTCTTGCAGCCAGGACAGCACGGGAGCACCTATG
>CAZDHV010000315.1:0-3294 GCA_964505335.1 uncultured Saprospiraceae bacterium
AACTCCTTTGGAAAGTTGGCTGCGAAATCTCTGTTCGAACGCACATTAATCGGCCGTCTCAAGGTAGAACAACATCTACAAGCGCATCCTGAGATCGAGCAAACCGAAATACGCAAACCCATATTTATCATCGGAATGCCTCGAACAGGCACTACGATCCTTCATGCCTTGTTAAACAAAGATCCACAAAACCGATCGCCACTGGCATGGGAATGCTTGATCCCCTCTCCCGTACCTCAACTCGAAAACTACACTGACAATGCTCAGCTCAATAGCATTAAAAAAGAGTTTAGTCAGCTATTCAAATTAGTCCCAGATCTTAAAAAGAAGCACTACATAGAAGCTGAAGCGCCACAGGAGTGTTTGGGAGTCACGGCCTTAGACTTTACTTCGTTCCAGCCAATTGCTCAATTTCATGTTCCATCTTATCTAAAATGGTTTTCGAATGATGCCGATCAGCTTGCTACTATGAGATGGCACAAGCGATTTCTGCAGTACTTAGGGTCAGGAGGTGTAACTGGTAAGCGCTGGCTATTAAAGACGCCTGTCCACCTTACACGTCTAAAAGAACTATTTGAAGTTTATCCAGATGCTTGCGTAATTATGACTCATCGTGATCCTAAGAAAATCATCCCTTCTGCGGCGAGCTTGGTATCCACAGTGCGATCTTTATATAGTGATCATGAAGATCCCTTTGTTACCGGTAGTGAACAACATGAAGTCTGGAGTCAATATTTGGACTCCTTTGTAGAGAATAGGAAGAAATTGCAAAAAGAAGATCAGATCATAGACTTAAAGTTTGAAGACTTTGTATCGGATCAAATGGCGATCGTAAAACGGATCTATGACAAATTTGATATCGCCCTGACACCAGAAGCCACAAGCAATATGCAACAGTTCTTGGATGAGAACCCTAAGGACAAGCATGGTGCACACAAGTACACATTAGACGATTTTGGGCTAAACGAGGACCAAATAAAAAACTCATTCAAGAGCTACTACAAGTTTCTTGATCAATTATAAAAATAGCAGCATGAGCAAAAGTAAAGAAGCATTAAAGTCATTTCTTGAGGTTATAGAAAGAGTAGACGAATTCAGTTTTCTAAATCCTGATAAAGTTGTAGACGATCAAGGCAGAGTAGATGGTTATCAGCATATCTTTCATTTGCTAAAGTCTGCGGTAGATTTTTATCTACTCAATGATCCTTTGCGTCCGGACTGGAAGCTACTATCTGATGGATATCATAAAATACTAGGCGACAACGTAGATGCGGTCTATTACTTTACCCAATTAAGAGCTGATCAAGAATATATCGTCAGTGGAAGACGATATGAGAGCTGTTATCTTTCATTCTCTGTATATGGTGGATCACCTGATGGCGAGATTGTTGATCGAGTAATCTTAAATATCAACCACAACGATATGACCTTTGATGATGATGGAAACTTCAGCATCAAACTCACGCCTAATCCTAAAGGACCAAATGAGTTTCAATTGGAAAGCGATGCGGTAAATATGTTCAGCCGTGAGTATTTCTTCGATCGTAAGAATAGTAGAGAGAGTGACCTCCGCATAGTAAATATCACGCCACAGGCCAAATCAACACCATTGACAGATGAGGAGCTTGCTCATCGCATCCAGGTCATGGCCACCTTTTTTGAGCAAATGACTTGGATTGCTCCCCTTCCGGTTGATTTCCCACTGAATGACTTCCTTCCTCCATTTCCTTTTGAAGCAGATCAGGGTGGCTGGGGGACAGTGGATAATGTGTACTGTTTTGGTAGGTTTAGATTGAAGGAAAATGAATATCTAAAAATTCACTTTACATCGCCGCCATGCTGTTACTGGGGTGTTCAAACTTGGAACTTCTTAATGCAGTCTACTAATTTTAATGAGTATCCTGTATGCATCAATAAGGAATCTGCTGTGTCCAATGATGACGGAACCTTCACCATTCATGTAAGTCATCGACCTATGGATCACAATTGGATAAGTACCGCGGGATATGACGAGGCAATTATGTTCTGTCGGTGGCTCCTGTCAGAGGAATTGCCGGAGCAACCAACTGTGACATTGCACGAGTTTTAAGGCGTGGACTACTCTAACAAGAGCATCTAAATACTCTTCAGATTATACTTCAAAGCACTCGATCCCAGTATCATAATCTTAGTGGCATCAGGTACTCTGATTCTTCGCACCTTAACGTCATCGGCTTTGCACTTCTTAATCCGATCCAGGAGCCGCTGAAAGTATTGGTAAGCAAGATAGACGCCAAGCTGGGCTCCCTTGGGAAGTGCATTGATCCCGACAAGTGCTTCATCAAAATCCCGCTGAATCTCAACTTCGATCTCCTCTTTATCTGAGCATGTGAAGCTTTCAAAGGCCACACCAGGAAAGTAGATACGGCCACGATCCTCGTAATCACTTTTAATATCCCGCAAGAAGTTAACTTTTTGAAATGCGCTCCCCAGCTTCATAGCTGGTACCTTGAGTCGTTCATACTCTTCTGCATCGCCATTGACGAATACCTTCAGACACATGAGCCCCACCACTTCCGCCGACCCAAAGATATATCGATCATACATCTCACGATCGAATATCCTACGATCTAAATCCATCTCCATACTATCTAGAAAGCCGTCGATTAGATCGAGTCCTATATCATACTCTTTAACCACCTTTTGAAAAGAATGAAGAATAGGATTCAGGCTGATGCCTCTTTCAATTGCCCGATACGTATCCTGCCGAAACTCTTGTAACAAGGTCGACTTATCGTAGTCATGAAAGGTGTCAACTATTTCATCAGCAAATCTTACAAAGCCGTAGATATTATAAATAGGCTCCCGCAGCTCCTCGGCAAACATTCTTATTCCCAGTGAGAACGAGGTGCTATAACTGTTAGTCACCATCTTACTCGCATCAACACAGACCTTATGATATAGCTCGATCATCTGGTGTGTTTGTTTACGTATTTGGCAACGACCTCGCCGGATATCAGTGATGGGGGCACCCCAGGGCCAGGCGTAGTCAACTGACCTGCGTAAAATAGGTTTTTTAGTTTCTTACTTTTCATTTTCGGTTTTAAAAAGGCTGTCTGCAATAGGGTGTTAGATAGTCCGTATGCATTTCCTTTAAACGAGTTATACTCAGACTTAAAATCATCCAAGCAAAACGAGCGCTTATACAAAATGTCTGTACTCAGGTCAATGTTTAGTCGAGCCTTAATTCTGCTGAGTACGATCTCAAAAAGCTCCTCACGTTTAGACAGGTCATCATTGAGACCAGCTGCTAAG
>CAZDHV010000316.1:0-3292 GCA_964505335.1 uncultured Saprospiraceae bacterium
GACAGATTGGTGCATATAAACCAGCTATAGAGACCGGAACAATGTAGTAGTCTTGTGCAACAGAATGACAACTACAAGAAGCAGAAAAACTAACGATAAGCTACTCTCCAACTGTCACTCGTATATTCCAGTTTACACTATCGTTGACACGATTAGTAAATCGGATAAACTCACCATCTGCACCATCAAAAAGCCAATCTCCGTTAACATTTGCGGGACCAAGATCGCATCCAATAGACTGCATCATCTGCTGGTTATCTATATCTAGCCCCACCCACAGCGTGGCACCTGTCACTTCAAAGGGGGTATCTAGATTGATCATGTTCCAACCATCGGGACTCAGCGAAGATGTGATGTCCTGAGTATACAGTTCTCTCGACGGAAGGTTATTGGACTCATTAAAAATGACTAAGTCTACATCGGATGGTATATCATACATGAATACGCTCACGGACCTAATGGATTGCCCTGTTAATCTATTCAGTAAGGTAAGTGGCAGCCTAATCGCAAAGACATACTCACCTGCTGGCAAATTAGGTGCATTAGCATTGTCGCTATCATAATTCAGCAGTGTCTCTGCATCTGTGATATCACAGCAATCGTCGTCGCCACCACATCCTATCATTCCGATCGCAAGGAACATAATTAGTAGATACTCTTTCATCTTTGGATGTTTTAAAATTGAAAAGGCAAGCAGATAGATAACTGATATCCTGGCATTCTATTTTATATGACATTGTATTATGTCGATTCTTCGCAACAAACCGATGATAACCGCCGGGTTAGAACGGTTGTAATCTTAAATAAAACCTTACCTTAACCAACCTAAATGAAAACGTCTATAACCACCTAAAAAAGCCCTTTTATTTGAGCAATCTCACGATACCACACAGTAGATTTTCAGAATTCGATATATACCTATTTAAATCTGGAAAACATCTGAAGTTATATGAGAAATTTGGCTCGCATCAAATAAGCCTAAATGGTCAAAAAGGCACTTATTTCGCCGTTTATGCCCCGGCAGCTCGGGAGGTACAAGTGGTTGGCAATTTCAATTCTTGGGATGGAAGGCAACATCAGCTCAATGTGAGATGGGATTCTTCAGGTATATGGGAAGGCTTCATACCAGACATTAATCGTGGGGAACTGTACAAGTACCGCATATACTCCACCGCTGACAATGAGGTCAGAGAGAAAGCTGATCCTTTTTCATTTTACTATGAAATAGCGCCTAAAACCAGCGGCATAACATGGGATACCTACTATGAATGGTCAGATCAAAAGTGGCTCGCCGATCGCAGTCAAACTGACCACTATACCAGTGCCCTGTCGATATACGAGCTACATCTGGGAAGCTGGATGAAAAATCATGACGAAGGACGCTCACTGCATTATCACGAGTTAGCAGATAAGCTGGTGAGTTATATCAGCGACATGGGTTATACACATGTAGAGCTATTGCCTGTTACCGAACATCCATACTATCCCTCATGGGGATATTTGAGTACTGGATTTTATGCGCCAACAAGTCGATATGGAAGTCCACAAGACTTCATGTATCTGATTGACAGACTACACCAAGCCAATATTGGCGTCATTCTAGATTGGGTTCCCGCCCACTTTCCATCGGACACCACATTCTTGGCAGACTTCGACGGCACCAAAGTTTACGAACACCCCAATCCCAAGAAGGGCTATCATCCGGATTGGAACAGTCTCATATTCAATTTTGAACGGCCAGAGGTATGTAGCTTCTTATTATCCAGTGCCAACTTTTGGCTGGATAGATATCATATTGACGGCTTACGAGTTGATGCAGTGGCAAGCATGTTGTATCTCGATTATAGTCGCGATGAGGGTGAGTGGGACCCTAACGAATATGGTGGCAACCACAACTTAGCGGCAATAGAGTTTCTCAAGAACTTAAATTTTCATTGTTATCAGGAACACCCAGGGATCACCATAATAGCAGAAGAATCTACTTCATATACTGGAGTTACTGCGCCTGTCGATCAGGGAGGATTGGGATTTGGTTTTAAGTGGATGATGGGTTGGATGAATGATACGCTTCGCTATTTCGAGAGAGATCCCATCTATCGCGAGCACCATCAAGGCGAGATCAGCTTTAGTATGGTTTATGCTTATTCTGAAAGCTACATTCTACCACTCTCACATGATGAGGTCGTACATGGCAAAAACAGTATGATCTACAAGATGCCTGGAGATGAGTGGCAGCAATTTGCTAATCTCAGATTGCTCTATGCCTATATGTTCACGCATCCGGGACATAAACTTCTGTTTATGGGCAATGATTTTGCGATGACTAATGAATGGAACTTCAACGAGGAACTACCATGGAACCTGCTTGATCATGCTCCGCACCAAGGCATCCAGAACTTAGTTCGGGATCTTAATGCATTGCTCAAGAATCAACCTGCACTAAGCGAGAAAAACTTCGATGGTAGTGGGTTTAGATGGATCGATCATCAGGATACCAATAACTCGGTTTTAGTCTATGCCAGATTTGGTGCAAAGGACACGTTGGTCATAGCGTGCAATTTCACCCCTAACACCATCAGCAATTATCGTATTGGGGTGCCTCAGCAAGGAACTTATGTCGAACTCATAAGCTCTGATGATAACAAGTATTGGGGCTCGGGACAGGTGAACTCTCATAAGCTGAATACTGAAAATATAAATATGCATGGTTGTGATCAATCAATACATATTAACTTACCCCCGCTTGGGGCAACAGTCTTAAAACTCGAGCAGAATCCGTGAAAAAGGTCCTCCATATATCAACAGAATGTTATCCTGCCGCTAAGGCAGGAGGAATGGCAGATGTCGTAGGCGCACTTCCCCTATATCAACAGAAACTCGGTTGGGAGTCCTCCGTTATTATACCTCGCTATAAGCTGAAGTGGTATCAAGACAAAGAATACGAGGAGGTCTATGCCGGTACATTGACCATGGAAGGGCTGCAATATGATTACACGATCTTAAAATGTGTTAATTATGGTGTCGACTATCAGATGTATCTCGTTGATCTACCAGAATTGTTCATGCGTGATTCCATCTATCTGAATGACGATGGGCATGGATTTCATGATGAACCAGAAAGAAACATGGGTTTCCAACGAGCAACTTTGCAGTGGTTGAGCAACTCAAAAACATCGTTCGATCTATTGCATTGCCATGATCATCAGACTGGCTTCATACCCTTCATGATAAAACATGCCAAGGCTTACAAGCGGCTGAGTAAAATACCGACATTTTACACCATCCATAATGC
>CAZDHV010000317.1:0-3285 GCA_964505335.1 uncultured Saprospiraceae bacterium
TATAGTCATCAGCTCGATCATGCTAGGCTCAAGGCTGACTATGTCAATCAGAAACTCTATCCTGAGAAAAGCCCAAAGGCATTCAGAAATATCTTGTCACGCCTGAGTACCTATGTGGTGGACTATATCGCTCACGATGCCTATACGGAGGACACTCGGAGCAAGTCTATATATCTGGTAGCTGGACTTAACAAACGTGGGCTCTACGACCTAGCCGTCAAGCAGCGAGATAAGTATCTATCTGAGATAGATGAGGATCATCATAGCCTATGGACGCCTTGGTATAGACATCGCATGTTACACCAGATGAAATACTCTGATAATGCTCATAATGCACGCAGAGGCAGTGCGCTTCTGCATGAACTCATGCACTGCTACCAAGATATGGATAAGCGATTCCGAGCATATTATGAACTCGACAGCCGCCTCATCGCACAGGTAGAACCAGATGATCAGCTGCCAGCGGCGAAAGCACTGATAAATTACAGACATAATGATAATGATACTCGGAAGCCCTATGATAAACTGTACGCTCTACTGATTCAACTCCATGAGACGGATTCCATGGATATCTATAATGATGTGGTAGAATATATAGCTACTAATAAATTTTCGAAGGTTGATCTATTTGTAGCTTACACACACTTAAAGCAAAACCTGAGTAAGATGATCTATCAAGGAGACAGCTACATACAGACTTATGCTGATCTAACAACCTGGGCTCTGGATCAAGGTTTCATACTAAATGAAAAAGTCCTTGACCCCATCCGTTTTTATAATGTAGTCTGCGTATTCAATGCTGCCTCGAGATGGGAGATCTCGACAGATCTAATTGACGATAAATCTCCCGATATCGAAAAGACCAGAAGGATAGATATAAAGAACTTAGCGTTAGCTCATCTATTCTCCTATAAGCTTGAACCACACACAGCGTTAGAACTATTATATCTACCATTCAATCAAAGAAAATCTGCAAAAAGTACACACCGGACTTTAATTCTATTGAATCTCCTCAATCTCCATTCTGATAAGTATGAGTTTATGGATACACAACTCACTAATTTTAATTCTTTCATCAAGCGAGAGTGTAATAAAAAGCAAATCAGCCTAAGATATTACACGAATGCCCTAAATATGAGTAAGGTGATTAAGAAGATGATGAGAAGAGAAATAACGCTTGCCCAGCAAGTGGTTAATGAAAAGGGGGAAATGAGCTCACGAATGTTGTTACTACGTATAGGTAAGAAGTGTGGACTATTGAAATAGTCCACACATTAAATAATGCTTCACAAGCTTTGAGATCGGTTGATGCGAAATATCTCTATAGCTCGAAGTAAAACGATCATAACTGTTCTGTCTCTTCTCCAAGGATGAGACTCCATATATAAGCCCACATAGTTGTAGTATTTAGATGGTTAATTAATCGGTGCATCCTGTGGCACCATGAGCAACTGTGCGTGCTCGCAACCCATCTATCACTTGAGATGTAGGCAGCGGATATAGCTCCGCCTGCCTTAAGCTCTGGTGTTAGCTTATAGGACTATCGTCAGAATCAATCTGAGTAATATGGAGGTTGATGCATATCTGCCCACCCTCACCTAGCCATAGGTTACTTACACTATGGCTCAAATGCATTTGGCCGTGTCTAATGAATTTAAAAGAATACGTACTTGGCGTATGCGCATAACTATGCTATATGTATACCATGATATCGTCTGCCACCTTAGCATCTCAACTCAGTTGATGACCGAATTATGATTGTCAATTCTTATCTTAGACAGTATCAAAGGAAAGGGCTTATAGGTTTGTATAAAAGATAACTTTAGTTAACAACATCAATCATGACTAATTATTTGGGTTTTATATGTCGCGCGAATGATATCCTCTCTTTACTCAAGGACAATTCAGATGGAATTTATCTCAAGCTGGATATTTTCCGAGGTCATAATTTTTTAAACAACTCAAACACGTCTTCTATAATCTTGGAATCCCTATTCCCTACGAGAGCAGTTTGCACACTAAATTTTAATGTGCCCTTACTTAAGTCACAATCCGAACTACGAAATACTCCTGATCCATCCGATCCAAAACACTATAAATTAGAACATCAAAACATTAACGTTCTCGCCATTTCGGCAGCAGACGACTACTCAAATGTAGTCCCATCTAATTCAGCGGGAAATATCCTAATGGCGGGATACAATAATAATTTCATTGATTTGAACAGGATAGAGAATCATGAATTGATCGAATCAGTCACTAATGATTTTTCAAGTGGCTTCTCAAGTCCTACCTATAAATCTACTTACGATTACACATATTACTCAAGCACAGCGATACTAAAATTGCTAGACCTACAATTTTCTACAGCACCTAATAGATATAGTGTAAATCCCAATATTTACTTCATCTTCAGTGGATCAAAAATTACGAGTGGACAAAGTTTAAGGGACGTGACAAATTCTGAAACCTCAACTCATCACTTCACTTTTAAGATTCAAAAATTTGTTGATGCAACAGATAGTCTCAATTTGATTAATAATGACTTTGGGTATTATACAATCAATGGTACTTTAGACAGTCCAGGCACTTCATTTGGAATTCCTTGCCCACCAGATTGGCATCCAGATGAGTAATAGTGAGTTATTTTCTTCAATATTATTATTCCATATTATTGGTCATTTCAATCCCTTCTATTCTTTTGGGCCAAAAAAAAGTAAAAGAGATTGAACAGTGTAAAAACATTTATCAAGTTCATGTCGACAAGTATAACTCACTATGGATTGGGACGGATACCGGACTCAAACATTTCTATGGACATGAGGTGATCAACTACAATTTAATATCTCAAGATGGTACCGAAACCACGGCATACATACAAGGTGATTTCATTGAAATTGACGACCATATTTGGTTTACTCTGTATGACAGATTGTGCAGTGTAGATCTTCAAAGTGGAGAAATATCCTCATTTCAATTTTCGCATTCAAATGGAAGGGTAATTAGCTCAAACTATCTATTGATTTCGCCTACAAATGATGGTCATTCACTTTATGTTCGAGCTCAAGAAAGTCTATTTGAGTTTAATACACTACTACATTCTCCATCTCAAGAAGTGATAGATGGTCTTACTTGTATGAAGTATAAATTTATTGACACAAATACACTGATTGGATACAACTGGAATTTGGATGAAGGTCTTGTTTTAGTTAAAATTAATAGCAACAAGCATATTCAGTTACTTGGTGACACTATTAACCAAATTGAAGTATCAGATGTAGAATT
>CAZDHV010000318.1:0-3281 GCA_964505335.1 uncultured Saprospiraceae bacterium
ATAATATTGCCCATCTGTCAATACGAACACTGAAAACTCGATGCCATCTAAGAATGCCTCAATAACAACCTTATTGCTGGCTGCACCAAACTGCCCATTGAGCATCTCTTCTAAGCTCTTTTTAGCTGTAGCTCTATCTTCAATGATTAGAACTCCTTTTCCTGCCGCGAGTCCATCTGCCTTGAGCACATAAGGACCGGTAGTCTTGTCAATATGCCTAAATCCATCACTGATACTGTTGACATCTACCTCTATATATGCGGCAGTGGGAATATCATTTTCAGCCATGAACTCCTTGGCATATGCCTTGCTTCCTTCGAGTTGAGCACCTTCACGACTTGGCCCGATTACTAAGAGTTCTGGCATCTCCTTGGCGAAGTAATCAGTTATTCCCTCAACGAGCGGAGCCTCTGGTCCTACCAGTAGTAGATCGATGCCTTCAGATTCTACGATGTTTCTAACTGAGCTAAAGTCCAATATATCTATGTCGTGATTGCGCGCAATCTGTGCAGTTCCGGCATTACCAGGAGCTACGTGCAGGGAATCACATAAGGGGCTTTCTTGGATTTTTAAGGCGAAGGCATGTTCTCGACCGCCGCCACCAAGGATGAGTACATTCATCTAAGTTTGAGAGATGGTTATCGGGCAAATTTAACTGAATAAATGCAATCCACTAGCTATTGTTACTTTTGCCATTAGATCCTAAAGAAGGAACTTATGTATGCGTATATAAAAGGACAATATGTTCATAAAAGCCCAACAGAGGTATATATAGAAGATAAAGCTGAAGTCGCCTATCATATCTACATAAGCTTGAATACCTACAGCAAGATAGAGCATCTCGAATCGGGCTTGTTATATACCCATCTCAATGTCAAAGAAGATGACTTGAGTCTATATGGATTTGCAGATCTCGAAGAGAAACGTCTTTTTATACATTTGATCTCTGTATCAGGTATTGGCCCTAATACTGCCCGCATTATTTTATCCTCCATGCCTCCACTGGAGATCAGAACCGCTATCGTTACCGAAAATGATATAGCCTTTAAAAAAGTAAAAGGCGTAGGCCCTAAAACTGCCAAGCGACTCATCCTGGATTTAAAAGATAAACTCAAGAAAGACGGTGGTCCGATAGATCTTAATATTGCTGCTTCAAGTAGTGTGAGCGAAGAAGCATTCGATGCGCTTGTAGCCCTAGGGTTTCAAAAGCAGACAGTCCGGAAGACTATTGATCAGCTTTCAGTGGCAGATCACCCTACTGTCGAAGGCCTGATCAAGGCTGCACTCAATATGATGAGATGATTTAAAAATTGCCAATAAGTCGCCCACAACACCTAAGAACAGCAATTGGTTCTGACAAAATCACAAATAAGATACCTTCGGCAATATTTTTGCGTTAGTAAATCGTTCATAAACTCGGATTGCATCGGATAAGGAAATACTTATCCTATATGCGTCAGAAATGTTAACTGAATAAGAAAGTATCAGACTAGAAGGTCTTCCACGATGAAAATAAGTTTGAAGAGTTTAGTAGCGGTGTGGATAGTTGTCATGTCATGGAGCTATCATGATCTAATGGCATCTACTGTCATTGGGCCAGATGAAGGCATTTCTATTGTTGAGACAGCAGTAGATACGATTCCTCTTAGAGATCGCTATGGCGATTTCGTCACCGAAGAATATTACAATCCATTTGATATCACTCCTAGCATAGTTGAGCAGACTGTCGAATATGACATAGAAAGTGGTCAATATGTCGTTATGGAAAAGATCGGTGATCAATTCTATCGCACGCCTACCTACCTAACCTTAGAAGAATACCTCGATTGGCAACAGGAAAAACAAGAGAAAGAACACCTAAGGAAGCTTACTGGAACGAAGAGCCTAGATTTCAGCAGAGGTTTTAAGATTGACCCGATGTCTGAAATAGATATCTCGTCACAGCTTGCAGATAGGCTCTTTGGAGGAACAGAAGTCTCTGTTAAGCCTGTGGGGAATGTAGATGTTAGCTTGGGTTACGACTTCCAGATATTGGAAGGTGGGGCGAATCTGACAGACGAAAATCGATTCACTGGTGGTATCAATTTTGATCAGGATATCAATATAGGTGTAGATGGAAGTATCGGAGAGAAACTCAATCTAGGCTTTAGTTTTAATAATCAAGCCACATTCGATTTTGATAATCAACTCAACTTAGGCTACCTCGCAGATGCATTTGATGAGGATGGTATCATAAAAAATATTGAAGCCGGCAATGTAAGCTTCCCGTTGCAGAGTCAATTGATTAATGGTAGTCAAGACCTATTTGGACTTAAGACCGAGTTACAATTTGGGAAGTTTAGACTAACCGCAGTTGCCTCGCAGTCAAGATCTGAAGCAGAAACTATATCGCTGGAAAACGGAAACTTGATACAAGAGTTTGAATTGAGACCAGACGATTATGATGAGAATCGCCATTATTTAATATCTCACTACAACAGAGAGATATTTGATGATGCATTAAGTACGATTCCTCAAGTGAGGTCACTCATGCGTGTTACTAATCTCGAAGTATGGGTTACAGTACAGCCCAATGATGATCTACAGGGCACGCGTCCAGTAGCGGCCATAAGTTTCTTAGGAGAATCTAATACAGACAATTTCTCCGATCCCGACACACAGTGGCAACCTACTACCAATGGGAATCCCGTCTTCCTAGATGTTGATGGCAATCAGCTCCCAGACAATGACAATAGTGAATTGTTTAGTAGACTCGTCAACGATGATCAGACGAGACAGGTTGATAATACCCAGACGCTCCTACAGACCAGATATGGGCTCCAGCAAGTACGGGATTTTGAAGTACATCGGATGAGGAGGCTGCGTCCCTCAGAATATACCTTTAATCCTGAGCTGGGATATCTCTCTCTGAACGTACGACTACAGCCTACTCAGGTGTTAGGGGTGTCGTATGAGTATACTTATACGCTCAACGGTAATGAGATCTATAAAGTTGGGGAGATCGCCAACGAGTCTAATACAGGGGGTGTTGATGAAGAAAATAATCCTGCACCTACAGATGTGCTATATGTAAAGATGCTCAAGCGATCTATACGGAATGTAAACTTGCCTGCTTGGGACTTGATGATGAAGAATATCTACTCGCTCAATTCTGCCAGTTTGTCCCAAGATGGATTTGAGTTGGACATATTCTATGAGGATTTTGAATCAGGAACGCTCAAAAGATTTATACCAGAACCTGGATTTGACAGAACACCCTTGTTGAATCTATTCCAATTAGA
>CAZDHV010000319.1:0-3269 GCA_964505335.1 uncultured Saprospiraceae bacterium
ACATGGTTAGAGTATCTCTTAACTACATTGCGCAGTGACAGTACATTCATAGTCAATAATTGATGCCGCAAGATGGCATTTTATTCTGTGGTTTTATATAGTCAATAGACTAATCGGGCAATTCTATAGATAGAGTATTAGATGACAACTCTTAACTTATTATTCACACTCATTTTTTAAACAAACAGTCTTATCATTATATTGAATCATTATATCAACAATTTAAAGACTGAACTCATGTCTAAAATCTACACAACAGCTATTGCCATATTAATCTTTAGTATGGCCTTAAATGCTCAGATCACCGAGAAGGAATACAGAATGAGCGATGGGATACAAAATGCTCTATTAGTCGAATTGCCTGGATCCTCATCCAAGAAGGCAGAAGAGGCTTGGAAGAGGTTTGCAAAAGAATTTGGCAAGATAGACCGCAATCGCAAGCAAAAGGAATTTTATCTATATGATGTGATTATACCTGCGATCGATCAAGAGCAAACGGTCAGTATTGCCACAAAATTTGAAGAATTCGATGATTATACGAGGGCATACTTCTGGATGAAGTCAGGAGATGACTATCTCAATTCAGACGCCTATCCGTCACAGATGGAAGGGGCTCAGCACTTCTTCACAGACTATGGATATGCCGTAGAAAAAGTAGTGGTGAAGGACGAGTTAGATTTTGAGGAAAAGACTATGAAAGATCTTACTAAGGACTATGAAAGGCTTCAAAAGGATGAGAAAAACCTGTACAAAGATATTGAGAAAGCAAAGGAAACTATCCGAAAAGCTGAGGAGGAGTTAGTAAAGAATGCTCAAGAGCAAAAGGAAAAACAAGCTGAAATGTTTAATCAAGGAGAAGTGGTTAAAATGGTTTCAGAAAAGCTCAACAACGTCGGTAAGAACCAATAGGTACACAACCTTTAAAAGAGCGATTACAAAAAATGAGGCGCTTTTTTATGAGGCGAATCATAGAACAAATTTTTCTAATAAGTTATAAACAGGATAATAGAGCGTCTGCTCTGTTATCCTTTTCTTTTTAGTCCTTGATTGTCAGTGATTTGTAGGGCTAAAAAATGTTATTAACACCAATGTAGGGGTTACTAACATCTACTAAAATGCTTATCCACAAAATCCTAAGAATTGCCTCGCTCACACATTTAGTTTATTTTAATATTTATTAGATAGTTTTGACACGTGCTACACCCAATATTGAGTAGCATAAACTGTTAAAACGCTTAAGGAAAAGGATGTCGGATAGCAATCCATTGAAGGTGGAAGGAGGTAACATGCGTACCGTGAAAAGAGATGCTGATGCTAATGAGCTTCTCTATGGTCGCGTCATGCCACAGAGCATAAAATTAGAGGAGGCCGTCCTTGGTGCATTACTAGTAGATAGGGATGGTCTGCCATCAGTGATTGAAATTCTCAAGCCCGAGAGTTTCTACAAGGACGCACATAATGAGATCTATGCAGTAATGCTGGACCTCTTTGAAAAGTCTCAGCCGATTGATCTACTAACAGTTCACGAAACACTCAAAAAGGCTAAAAAACTCGATAAAGTAGGTGGTGTAAATTACCTCATCGAGCTTACCAATAAAGTGGCCTCTGCCGCTAATGTAGAATACCATGCTCGTATCATCGCTCAGAAGTACATCCAAAGAGAGTTGATCAGAGTATCCACAGTAACAATCAAGGATAGCTACGAAGATGAAAAGGATGTATTCGAGTTATTGGATGAGGCGGAGCAACAGTTGTATGAGATCACGGATACTAACCTTAACACCGGTTATGAAAAACTCAGTGCCCTTGCTGTAAAGGCGCGGAAGGAGATTGAAGCAATCAGCCAAAAAGATGAAGCGATAACAGGTGTCCCAACGGGCTTCGATGACTTAGATAAGCTGACCTCAGGATGGCAGAAATCGGATTTAGTCATCCTCGCTGCCCGTCCGGGTATGGGTAAGACCGCATTCGTTCTATCCTTAGCCTTAAATGCGGCCATGTCGGGCAGAGGAGTGGCGATATTCTCGTTGGAGATGGCCAATCTACAGCTCGTTCAACGACTAATCTCTTCTGAAGCAGGCATCGATAGTAGAAAACTGCGTAATGGTCAGCTGTCTCAAGATGAATGGTTACGTCTGAATGCCTCTATCGATAAGATGGCAGACACCCCGATATTCATCGATGATACTCCAGGTATTAATGTATTTGAATTGAGGGCCAAGTGCCGACGCCTCAAACAAAATCATCAGATAGAGATGATAGTCATCGATTATCTACAGCTGATGACAGGGGCGCCCAATTCTAAAAAAGGAAATCGTGAGCAAGAGATTAGTTCAATTTCAAGAGCCCTAAAAGGTCTCGCTAAAGAGTTGAATGTACCAGTAATTGCGCTCTCTCAATTGAGTCGATCTGTTGAGACCAGAGGAGGCAGCAAGCGTCCAGTGTTATCAGATCTTAGGGAGTCTGGAGCAATAGAGCAAGATGCGGATATCGTAACCTTTATCTATCGTCCGGGATACTATGAGATGGAAGAAGATGCCGATGTGCCCCAGGATCTTGCAGAGATCATCATTGCTAAACATCGTAATGGTAGTCTTGATACGGTTAACCTTAGGTTCGTACCTCAGTTTGTAAGATTTGAAAATGGCAACTTCTCTCAGTTCAATCAACCTATGACTGGGATGGGAGACTTCAGAGATCCTATGACTGGAGCGGCAGCATCACAGTCCTTTGTTACTAAAGGGTCTCGGATTAATGTCGATGAAGAAGATATACCGTTCTAGACTGCACTTAACTTGATAGCTCAGCAACCCAGTTATTGGACTAACTTGGTGTAAAATTTCGATTTAGATCTTTATGTCTTACGAACCCTACAGACTTAATAAGTATATAGCCCATAGCGGGGTGTGTTCTCGTCGTAAGGCGGCAGAACTCGTTAAAAATGGTGAGATCACAGTCAACGATCAAATAAATAAAGACCCATCCTACTTAGTACAGGAAGATGACAGGGTCAGCTATAAAGGCAAGAAGTTACGACTCGAGAGGAAGAAGATATATATCCTCATGAATAAGCCGAAGAATGTGGTAACAACCACTTCAGATGAGCGAGCACGTAAGACTGTCATGGATATCCTTGAAAATAAGGTCAAGGAACGGATCTACCCAGTAGGCCGACTCGATAGAAATACGACAGGCTTGCTCCTCATCACTAACGACGGAGACCTGGCTACTAAGCTTTCGCATCCTAAGCATGGGGTACGTAAGCGATA
>CAZDHV010000320.1:0-3240 GCA_964505335.1 uncultured Saprospiraceae bacterium
GCCATTGAGACCCACTCGTCAGACAATATTTGTTCACCATTCCAGACTCCTCTATTCAGGGTTAAGTAACCGAATCTTGCTTGATCATATGCATTGATAAACATTCCTCCTCCCCAGTGACCGCCACCACTTGGTACTTGAGCCTTAATACCACTGAGTATGATCCAGCTATTGTGGTATCCCATCCATCGCCAAGTATTACTGGCCCCGATAGGCTGCATTACATATTCTGACAACACCTCTTGAATGGGCCTATTCCAAAGATTCATTGCCGCCAGAGCCAACACATTAACTCTAGTATCATTGTACTCATAGGCAGATCCTGGTTCTTTCTTCTCACGATTTAGCCATTTCGTCGGGTCCGCATCAGGCCTGTCCGCCCAATCGGGCTTTCCCCAGAGCGTTCCTTCCCAGTCGCTAGTCTGTCTCAACAGGTGATCCCAAGTAATCTTCTTGTTGTGCTCACTCTCAAATAAATCTAATGTCATCGGCTGACCAAAGAAAGCTGCCTTGTTATCTCCGTTGGGTGTATCGTCCAGATATATAGGCGCCATATAATCGGCTACCGGATCATGGATGTCTGAGATCATTCCTCGGTCATAAGCAACGCCAACAGTAGAGGATAAAAAACTTTTAGACACACTGAAGGTCATATCGACACGTGATGGTTCTCCCCATTCAGCGATGATATAACCGTCCTTAATGATGATTCCAGTCTGTGGACCACGTGTTTTATGAGGACCGATGCCATCGCCAAAGGGCTCCCTCCCAAACGACTGATAGTGTGCTATCTGTAGATTTCGAGGACTCTTAGATTCTTGCGATTGAGCATAGACAATCGCACTATCGATCTGTATCGAATTTAAACCGACTTCTGTTGGTGATTTCCTAATCCAGTTCTTGTTGCCGGGTGCAGGAAAGTAGTCTTGGGCAATAGAGCTGCCACATAATAGAGGAGATATAACGAATAGAATGAGTATACGCATAATTGTATTGTATACCCGTAAAAATAGATATCCTTATTGAACTGTTCTGAGATATACGAAGTATAGCTGATCTCCCTCATCTCCATATGGCGCATTTCGTTGAATCTGATTGGTCGGGATGCCAAAGGTTTCTAATAGATCCTTTATGGCTTTTGACCGATTTAAGGCCAGGCGCTTTTGTCTTTGAGAGTCATCGTGATATGCATTAATGATCACTTCTGAGATCTCATTAGATCGATAAGCATCTGCCAAGGATTTGATCTGACTAACGGCATCTCTACTTAGAATTGCTCGCCCTCTGGTGAATGCTATGTATTGTTTTTCATCCCCAGAATACTCTTGAACACGTGCAAAGTTTGTCTGAAGAGGATCATCTCGATCAGCATACAAATCCAAGCTTCCTCTTTCTTTTAATCCTTGTTGCTCCAATAGTGCGATGAACTCCTGATCACTGTCATTTGAATTGAAATAGTTCGGAAGGGCTTGATAGAATGCGATGACTGATCCGTTAGGGGAAAGGTCCGCTATATGTGCGATTCCATTAATCAATATAATAGCTCGCTGTGCTTGTTGACTGCTTGCGGTAACCACTGCGAAAAGCAAGAATACTATTGTTATTACGAACCTCATGAGACTCTTTAACGGTATTTACAGCAATTTTCATTCCTTAAATGCTATCGATTATGGTTTGAATAGCCCAAATTGGTAGAATAAAGACCAAGCTATTGGCTGGAGCCTATCTCCGCTACACGGTCCCTAAGTGCATGATATGAAGCATATCCTTGTGCGATGAGATATAATTGATCATCCTTGCGATATACAACAGAAGGAAAAGCTCGAACTCCCCATTGTCGACTTTGGGCAAAGTCTTCAGCTGTTGCCAACTTCATCTCATCTGAGACAAATAGTTTCGCAAAATGATCGAAGTCGATAGACAATTGCTCACATATTGGCTTGTAGAAGGCGACCTCTTTAGGGTCTTCAGATTGTACATAAAAATGATGTTGCACTAACTCATAAAATGTCAAAGCTTTAGCTGGTGCTAGGGTACGGGCAGTTACTGTAGCTCTGCATGCTGGCTCAGTATCATAGTCGAAGTCTGCAAGCTCAAATAAGTCAAACCCGAATGGTTGTCCACTGCGCTTGTTGACCTCTTCCCAGTGATGTCTTAAGAAACCCTTGAACTCATCATTCCATTCTTCCCCTCCGCCAGGACGGAGACCTCCCATTAAGACTTTAAAAGGAATGCCCTCGGATGTAGCATATTGCTCTAAGGCATTGAGCTCTGGTGAGATGCCCCAACACCAACTGCACATCGGATCTCCAATATAGATAAGCTCTTCTCCCGTCTTCCATGAGATGATCTCAGATTGAGCATCAAAATCTGGTATCGTACATAAACCTGTTATAGGATCACAGTTCACCTGGATGTTGGTTTCTGTACTGGCGTTATCTTGACTCATAAGTGGGATTGTTATTAGTAGAGATAAGACTATTAGTGAAATTGGTCTAAATGATGTTATCATGGATCCTGTAAGGGGAAATGCTTTTTAATCTGATTAGTTCTTTACTCCACAGCCAAATGTCAATACGTTGCCATCTGGGTCTACAACGTCAAAATCTACCATGCCATAATCCGCTTCTTGTGGAGCTGATATGTTTTCAATGCCTTTTGCTTTTAAATTAGCATAGTGTTGATCAATTTCCGTTGTGAAGATATAGATAGCTCGAGATCGAGTTAGCGATGTATCTAACTTCTTATTTTCCGATAAGTGGATTTTTATAGTATCCCTTTTAATAATCACATAGTCCGTAGGATCACCCCATTCAAAAGTCACTTCGAAGCCTAAGCGTAGCGTATAAAACAAAATGGACCGTTGAATATTTGAAACTTGAAGGACACTTACATAATGGGAGAGGACAGGTGGATTTTTTGGGTTTGGCATTAGGGATGTATTGATCGGTTTTTTGCAAAGGTAGCTCAGGATCTTTTTTTTTCGCAAAAAAATTTGTCACCTATCGTTCTAAAGTGATTATTCCTGAAGCTATAGAGTCTAACCACAATGTTCAACTATCAAAAGATAGGATGTAATAGTGTCATGGGGTTTGGCTAGAGGTAGTGTTGCATCCAAGGATTTAGGTCGGCCAAGACTTTTACAGGTAATGATACGCTAGAAAGTAGAACACAAAATAGAAGAGTAGTATTCAGCATGCTCTGCCGCTTAGCTGATATCAGAACAAGTCGTTGCTGGAG
>CAZDHV010000321.1:0-3224 GCA_964505335.1 uncultured Saprospiraceae bacterium
ATACTACACTGAAGCATAATAAAGAATCATTATCTAACCATGACTACCACGTTGTTGAGGTAATAGATGAACGGTCGTCTAAAGATTACATCGATCAGGTTCAAATGGGTTTAGCCAACAAAAAGAAAGCAGCTGATTTTGAGAAGCCTCTCCAAGAGGAGTTTCTCAGCTATCTACATTTTCTACTGCCTTATTCGGAAGAAAAGACTTCTTTGACAGTGATTGTCCATCACCTGTGGGTTACTGAGAAAACTACCTTTTCGAAGGAAAAAGGATTTATGAATATTTCGATGTCCTTCAAGCCAGATAATGATGAAACCTATGGGCCATTTCAGTATGATATAGAACGAGGAGGTCTTGACGTTACCAAAAAACATGAAAGTCGTATCAGAGAGGGTATTGTAGAATGTTTAGAAAAGTTCTTCTTTTCTCTCAAGGACAATAGCCTTCTAGTCAAGCAGTCTTTGGAACAATTAAGTTTTGATGGTGGATTTCCTCAAGAGTTGAAAGCTGGTTTTTATAAGGAGTATATGGGAGTAATCACAAATGAACCAGTAACATCAGAATCAATTAAAACCAGCGTAAATAAAATAAATGATTACGTAGTAAGAGTAAAACTGAAAAATAGCTCTAACAAAAAGCTTAAGCACTATGCCTACTATTCAGGGACTGAATTCTTTCTTAATGGCTATAATATCGGAGTTTCGGCTGCATATTATCTCCCAGCTCGAACCGAAGGACGATACTTGGTCTTCATCGATCGATATGCGAGACAGGGTGCGGCAGTCGCATTTGGTGCAATTGGAGCAGCAGCTTCGACTAAAACCAGGGCGTCAATCCTCGATATGGAGAGCGGAATAGTCCGAGAGGTGGATGATGAGTATATGTCTGTTTTGCTACCTGAAACTGACTATTATGAGAAATACTTTGAGGGTAAGTCAGATTTTGATATGCTCATAGAAGTAGTACAGCATCTCAATGATGAGTTAACGATTGAATAAATGTTGATTGTAACCAAGAGCTACTCTTATATCTCGTTATTCGAGTGTCTCTGACCTCGAATTGATATTTATCATTGGCCTTAAGTGCTTATAATCTATTATCAATCCTCGCAAAGACGCAAAGATCGCCAAGCTATATTGATAACTTCCTTGCTTTGCGCTCTCTGCGGCTCTGCGTGCAGATCCCTCACCCCGCCATCCAACTCATCGCATCAGGATAAAACGCAATAAAAAATAGTGCTACCACTATCGGACATATAACAGCTGTTAGCATGAATCGAAAATAGATCTTAGGCACTTTAGATCGATCGACGAGCTCCATGATGAGAGATATCACTAGGATTGCCGCAGAGATCGTGGCGACGATCATGGACAGCATAAATCCTACATAAGGACTGATCAGCCATAGGCCGGCATACAGTATAAGTTGGACCAATATCAGTTCGGGTAATCCTAAGCGCATCTAAAAAGGAATCTGAATTTTTTTAAAGCACTGTTAATATACGTTGTCAAGGAATAATTTTGTGGACTTCTTAGTTATACCAATTGAGTAACTCATAAGTCATGAAATCTATAGTACTGACATTCTCATTGTTAATGATTACAGGAGTTCTGTTCGGGCAAGAGGATATCGCAGCAGAGCATCAGCGCAAGTATGAGGAGAATATCCTTAAGGAGGAAATTAACGGGATCTATATCCCCATGGATATCGATGACGCTATGGCTCAACTCAATAAGATTGCCAATGAAGAAAGCCGCGCCAAGCTCATAGGAGCGGATGAAGAACTGGTCGTAGAGCGCTTAAATAGAGGACTTGGTAAGTGGATGATCAGCAAGTGGAATTTTTATGAGGGCTCAAGACTATCTCATCAAATGAAGCAATTGGGCGTGAGCCATCCAACTGACATGTCGTCTTTCCTCATCAGGACTTATTATCGCCAGCTCAATGAGCTCTCCTTAAACATTGAAGAGCGTGCCTCGGCTATATATGAGCAAAGAAAAAAAGAACAGGAGGAGCGTAATAAGAAGAAGACAGTTAGGGTAATACCTAACTAATCTATAAGTTTTCGTCTGTCGAACTTAAGTAAGTTTCGCCGTTCTGGCTGTTTTTAACACCAGTTCGATCCAATTCTCAATAATATCAGTAGCCTGTCGTTCAAAATTTATAGTTTTGATTTTTTTTTGAATTGTGTAGATCGCATAGAATTATCCCATGGCTAAGAATTTATTGATCGTCGAGTCCCCAGCTAAGGCGAAGACAATTGAAAAGTACCTCGGTAAAGACTTTAAAGTAAAGTCGAGCTATGGGCACATCAGAGATCTCGACAAAGGCACGAAAGGAGTTGCCATCGAAAATGACTTCGAACCATCGTACGTAGTCTCTCCAGAAAAAACTAAGGTTGTAAAAGAACTAAAGTCCGCTGTTAAGAAAGTCAGTGAGGTCTGGCTCGCAACGGATGAAGATCGTGAGGGAGAAGCCATCTCATGGCACTTGTGTGAGGTCTTAGGATTAGATCCGCAGACTACTAAGCGTATTGTGTTTAGAGAGATCACCAAATCAGCTATACTTAAGGCTATTGAAACACCCAGGCTTGTCGATCAAGGCCTCGTAAATGCACAACAGGCTCGGAGAATTCTGGACAGATTAGTGGGTTTCGAACTGAGTGGGGTACTCTGGCGTAAGGTGAAAAATAAATTGAGCGCAGGCCGTGTGCAATCGGTTGCTGTGAAGCTTATCGTAGAGAAAGAGCGTGAAATTCAATCTTTTCAGACGGAACCATACTTCAAGGTGACGTCAGAGTTTGAGGTCAAGGATGCCAATAACTTTAAGGCTATGCTTAAAGCGGAGCTGGCTACGAGATTGGCTACACAAGGTGAGGCTTCATCGTTCATCGAAAAATGTAAGGGCGCAGATTTTAAGATTGAGGATATAAAGACTAAGCCAACTAAGCGTAAGCCCGCGGCACCATTTACAACCTCAACGTTGCAGCAGGAAGCATCTCGCAAATTAGGCTTTAGTGTTAATCGGACGATGTCCAATGCTCAGCGATTATATGAGCAAGGTTTTATTACCTATATGAGGACAGACTCAACTTCTTTGAGCGCCACGGCGATTGGGACGATAGGAGAGGAGATCAAGAGCTCATTTGGTGACAAGTACCACAAGGAGAGACAGTTTAAGTCTAAGAGCAAAAATGCCCAAGAGGCTCACGAAGCCATCAG
>CAZDHV010000322.1:0-3219 GCA_964505335.1 uncultured Saprospiraceae bacterium
TACCGCCTCAGATTCGCCGAGACTCTCGACTAAAGATGGATTTTGAATCTCATTCTGGGCGCTCTTGATAAAGTCTTCATCTCTATTCAAGTCTTTCTCTCCTACCCAAATATCACCGAACTCTTGTTTCATACTCATGATCTACTCTGATATATGATTGTTAATAGTGGCATTTCTGACATTCCAACCCACCGATATCTTCCACTGTAATTTTCTCTTTCTCTCCTGATGCTAACTGCTCGTGATAGAGCTCATAATTAGCATAGTATTCATTGCCCTCGAAGTTCACTTCTGTCTCTCTGTGGCAATTGATACACCAGCCCATACTCAATGGAGCGTATTGCGCTACCACATCCATCTCCTCTACCTTACCATGACATGTCTGGCACTCTACTTCTCCAGCAACTACATGCTGTGCGTGATTGAAGTATACATGATCTGGCAAATTGTGTATCCTAACCCACTCTACGGGTCCTTGAATGTTTTTCTTCTGATCATTAGTTAATGAACTAAATAATCCTTCAATCTGCCGATCTACCTCTTTAGTTCCTTTTCTATCAAGCTTGTTCAAACTGTTATCAGACAAATATTGATCTGTGATCCATTTAGTATAGATTTTCTTTACATCCTCTTGAGATAACTTCTCGTAATCTTTGATGTATGTATTGTTAGAAGGATCATATCCTACTGATGCATAAATTTTTGTCAACTCTTCTGTTCCGAAATTGCTACCATTCTTAATGGCACTATGGCAATTCATGCAGGTATTCGTCGCTGGAATCACAGCATGCTTAGATCGTCTTGCACCGTCGTGACAGTACTGACACTCTATCTTATTTTCTCCAGCATGTATGGCATGCGAGAAGTTGATTGGCTGATCTGGCTCATAGCCTTGCTGTCTACCCAAGTGTATGGCATTCGTCACTGTATTATAACCTCCAAAGATTACTGCTCCCAAGATCAATAGACTAACTACAGGCTTAGAGAATATCCTTCTGAATAGTGGTTTCTCTACATAAGTCTCATTGCTCTTAGCTGCAACAAGCTTGTTAAGACCACTGATATAGTTCATTAAGATTAAGGCCAATGCGCCTAAGGCAGCAAAAAGTATCCAATATAACCAGTTGTAACTCCCACCGCCTTGTGAAGCTCCACCGGCAACATCACCACCAGCTGCGTCTACCACAGGAACAGCATTTACCACAGCATCTACATGAAGCAAAATAGACTCTATGTCATCATCAGTTAAGTTTGGCCAAGAAGTCATCACTGTTGGCTTCCAATCTGCCCAAAGCTCTACAGCACGCGGATGACCAGCCTTGATCATCGCCTGACTATTTCTGATCCAACCATATAAGTCTTCTCTTGGATAGTCGGCCCATCGCTCTTCAGTACCAGCTAATGCTGGACCAGTCCCATCAACAACCATGTTTTTGGCATGACAGGTAGCGCAGTAATTCTTAAAAAGTGTCTTACCCGCATCAGCAGATGGCTGCGCCCATGTCAACTGGAAACAGAGCAAGAAACATCCGATTAAACCGACCTTTAAATGTTTTAGGATCATTTTATATCTTTTTCTACCCGTAAGGAGGCTTTTTGATCTGAAATTTGCCGCAAAATTAACCCTCGAACCCTATTTATTACAACATCCACAACCGACCATTTTTATTCAGACTCAATACAAATAATTTATACCGACACCGCCGCTTTGATATGAGGATGAGGATCGTAATTAACTAACTTAAAGTCTTCATACTTGAATTCTTCTATATGTCGCACCTCAGGATTGATTTCCATCCGAGGTAACTCTCGTGACTCACGAGTCAACTGCAAGCGAGCCTGATCTAAATGATTATTATATAGATGTACATCACCAAAGGAATGCACGAACTCACCATACTCCAGATCGCATACCTGTGCGATCATCATCGTAAGCAGTGCATAAGAGGCAATATTAAAAGGTACACCTAAGAAGGTATCTGCCGATCGCTGATACAATTGACAAGACAACTTACCGTCTGCCACATAGAATTGAAACAAGCAATGACAAGGCATCAGAGCCATATCACCCAGCTCTCCCACATTCCAGGCGCTCACAATGATCCTGCGTGAGTTCGGATTAGTCTTAATCATGTTAATTACCTGATTAAGCTGATCAACCACCTTGCCATCCGTCGTCTCCCAACGGCGCCACTGCTTACCATACACTGGACCAAGATCACCATCGGCTCTTGCCCACTCATCCCATATCTTAACCTTGTTATCCTGTAGATACTTGACATTAGTATCGCCCATGATGAACCATAGTAGCTCATGGATAATTGATCGGAGGTGTAATTTCTTAGTGGTGAGAAGTGGGAAGCCTTGCTGCAGATCAAATCTCATCTGATAGCCAAAGCAGCTGATAGTTCCTGTGCCGGTTCTATCACCTTTAGAGGTGCCATTGTCCAGAATATGCCTTAATAGGTCATGATACTGCTTCATTCTCACGGTTGTCGCCGCAAATATGATATAAATAATTTATATATATGATCTATTTGATATGTATTCACCCTACATTCTAATTACATATAATTGCCTCTTTCCATTTTTTAGTATTTTCAAGACAAACAATTGAAAAATTGCGACTGAGACTGAGCATATGCGTTGGGTGCATGGTGATGACCGCTGAAGAAGCAGCCACCCTTGAAGATGGAATCGTCCAACCGACCACAAAAATCTACATCAAAAGTTAGCGAAGCCAGACTGGAAGGCCGATCGGCCATTCTGATATTTTAAGAAGTCACTGAAAGGAGCAGAACTAACTCCAATAAAAAAGGTGAATGTATCTGCCGAAGGTTGCCAGCTCAAACTCATATTCCAACAATGCAACTGCCGACTGAGAGAAAAGGACGGATACACAAACTGCTTATCTACAAAATTATAGGATAGATTTCCAACTGACATCCCCCACTTGTCTGTAAGAGGAATATTGCCTGTTGTCATTTGAATGCTGTGGGTCTGGACACCCCATTCGCTGTCTGTTCCCCTAATACCAAACACCAAGGAATGCCGTATTCTGGCATTCTCAAACCAGGAGAACAATTCTGGATCCTCATGCGGATCTCTCCTTGTATCTCTCCTCTGATCTGGAGGATCACTACCGTATAGCAATAGATCTCTTAAGTCACTCAAAGAAAAATTAGTCGCCAAATTTATGGAGAAGTTTTCTACCCTAAC
>CAZDHV010000323.1:0-3209 GCA_964505335.1 uncultured Saprospiraceae bacterium
CTCCTATGATATCATCTCAAATATTTAATGTAACCTAAGTGCGCTATTCAGTAACACTGAATTAGTTCTTTCCAGAACTTTTTTTGAATGTTCTATTTTTGCTGTTAATCAGTGAATCCATTTTTATATAGCCGGGATCTGGAAACCTAAGAGTATCTGTTATTAATTTATCACCAGTTCCATGAGAAAGGACGATAGCCTTTTTTGAGTTTTGCTCCTGTAACATTAATTCTAACTCGTTTTGATCAGAAGTGAAGACCATAGCTGCACTTGTAAATTCTTGTAATAGTGGCTCACCTGGATTACTAAAGTCAAGTCTTAGTTTCGTGTCACTTATAAATTCATAGATACCGTGAAGATGTAATGATCGTTCTCCCTCCATGTTAAGCTTAACAGTTATCCGATTAATGCTGCCCTTATTGGCTTCAAAAGAAGAAGAAAATTGATCAAATTGCTTACGAAATTCATATGTATTAATCTCTTCGGAAAAAATGTCGAAAGAATTGTCTGGATTAAATGCGACACCTCCTAATTTTCCCTTGGAATAGCTATTCCAAGTGTTGTATAATCTTTCGTCTTGGACTTTTCGGATGTCAGAGTCCCTATAAGTAAAAAGGGTGTCCTTTTTGGCGTTTTGCTCTTCTAACATTTTCTTCAGCTCGTTTTGATCAGAAGTGAATATCACAGCAGCATTTGTAAATTCTTGTAATAGTGGCTTACTTGGATCACAAAATTCAAGCCTTAGTTTCGTGTCACTTATAAATTCATAGATACCGTGAATATGTATTGATTGAGCTCCATACGAATCTACCATGTTAACCTTGACACTGACCCGATTAATTTTGCCTTTAGTGACTTCAAAAGAAGACACAAATTCGTCAGCTCTATCTCGTAGTTCATACGTACTCAACTCTTTGTTGAAAAAGTCGTAAGAATTATTAGGGTTAAATATTACACACGTTAATTCCCCATTCTCATAACCGCTCCAAGTATTGTATAATCTTTCATCTTGTGCTTTTAGGATGTCGGAACTTAGTAGAAAAAAAACTACTAGTGAGATTGATATGATCAAAGATTTTTTCATTGGTTTGTACTTTTTGGTCACACTATTATTGACATTAAAAAGACATCTCAACCCTTATTTAACTCAAAAACATCTCTGTCCGAGTGATGGTGAAATTCTCTTTCACAATCTTTTTTCTTAAGGCAAGATACAATCTTGCTATCACCAAGGCGTGGGCATAGCCGTACGCTTAACATGAATGTTTATATCCTACGCCGAACGGGAGAACTTGCTAAAATGTACTCGTGCTATTCTCGTTTGACTTGTGAGGTGATCCCCTTTATTTTCAATGTACATGATTCGTGTTTTCATAGATTCAGTGTTTTATAAAGGAGTTTTCAAGAAGTTCATTATTGATAGTAATGCTCATTTTTCTTTTTGACTTTCGATTGGATCTGTTAAACAACATCTTCTTACATTTCGAACTACTACAGAAATAATTTGTGTCACCGACATTTAAGTATATCGTATCAATAATTTCAGTTGGGTAATGATTAATGAATGAATCGTTCCATCTTGTTCCAAATCCGAGAATCAAAAGCCCAATTTCATCTGGTAGAATTTAGATTCGAATGTGGTTTGTAATCATCATCAATGTTTTGAAATGAGTAGGAGACTTTAATATCTTCATTTAGGTTGTTTTTAATTTCTATAAACCCAGGCACATCACATCCAGTTAAGAAAACTATTAGTAATAAAGCAAACGGTATTTTAACTATATAGTAATTCATTTATTTCTGCTTGCAGGTAACTATGTTATATATGATCAAAATACCTCTTTTGATCTGTTTTTGGCGGATAATATGCTAATGTGGATCGCTTATAACCTTCGAGCAATCATGCTCTTAAGAGATGATGTTTACGGTGCTGAGCCGTACTTATAATATTCCTACCTTTGCACTCGATTTTGGAGACCGTATTATGATTGATCATTTAGAGGGTATAAAGACGAACATACAGGAGGCGATACAGCAGTGTTTTGACCATGCAATAGCTGTAGATGAAGTGATCCTTCAGCATACGAAGAAAGAGTTTGAAGGTGACTATACCTTGGTGGTATTTCCATTTACACGAGTATTTAGAGATAAGCCAGAAGCAATCGCTACTAAACTTGGCGATCATCTGAAGTCTAATTCCGACATGATCTCTGATTATAATGTCGTCAAGGGCTTTCTTAATCTCTCGCTTGATCATGGCTATTGGGTAGATCGATTACACAACTTACAGGCTAATGATAATCTCGGACAGCTTGCAGCTAAGGAGGGCAAGGTATTAGTAGAATTCTCATCCCCCAATACGAATAAGCCGCTACACTTAGGCCACATCCGAAACATCTTGTTGGGTTGGTCCACGAGCAAGATCTTGCAAGCTGCTGGTTATCAGTCTAACAATATTCAGATCATCAATGATCGAGGTATAGCAATCTGCAAGAGCATGTTAGCTTGGACTTTGTTTGGCGAGGGAGAGACACCAGAGTCAAGCGGTACTAAGGGAGATCATTTCGTCGGGAAGTATTATGTCGAGTTTGAGCAGCAGTTCAAGGCAGAATACAAAACTTGGCAGGATTCTGATGAAGGTCAAACCCTATTAGAAGACAAGCAGGCTGAAGAACAAGACGCTGAAGCCTTTTTCAAAAAATATAAGAACAGCTACTTCAATGAGCACAGTGCACTTGGAGCACAGGCTAAAGACATGCTTCTGAAGTGGGAGGCGGAAGATGCTGATATCCGCCAGCTCTGGGCACAGATGAATGGCTGGGTGTATAATGGATTTGATCAGACTTATGATGCCTTAGGGGTCAGCTTTGACAAGTTGTACTATGAGTCTAATACTTACCTGATGGGTAAGGACCTCATCGCTCAGGGGCTTAAGTCGGGTGACTTTTTCAAGAAGGACGATAGCAGCGTATGGGTCGATCTTACTGAGCAGGGCCTCGATGAGAAGATATTGCTGCGCAGTGATGGTACATCGGTATATATGACTCAAGATCTGGGAACTGCCCAGAACCGATATGATGACACCGGAGCCACTAAGATGATCTACGTAGTTGCCGATGAGCAGGACTATCACTTCAAGGTGCTCTTTGAGATCATGAAGAAGCTCAAGGCGCCATATGCAGAGGGTCTTCATCACCTCTCTTATGGTA
>CAZDHV010000324.1:0-3202 GCA_964505335.1 uncultured Saprospiraceae bacterium
TTCTCTGCGATCAAGATGAAAAAATGACTTCGATAGATTGCCAAGAATAAGCACAACTAACTATACTATCACTCTTCATCTCGAAGGAGGCACGACAGTAAGATCATCTTATTTGAAGTAGATAACTTGACTTGTAAGACACCGTAGGAGGTTCCCACTTCGCTCCTAAAGCTTATTCGACTTAGTGAGTTTGCCTCGAGCAATATCCCAACTGAATCTCGCTCTATTTTTTAATCATAACTTCCATCATTCATCGTTTCTTTCAGCTTGACATGCTTCAACACATCTTCTTTATAAAAGTAGCAGTCGCGCATTTCCTTCTTAGAGAATAGCTCAAGCTGATCACCATAGTGTGGAGAACCTTCTTGTGTGCTATTGCCATAGCTCATCAGAACTCTGGCCTTAACTTGATCGCCGAATTCAATAATGCTTTGCCAGGTATCGCCACCATCGATATAGAGTCTTCCATCTTCAGCAGGACCGTCCTCAGACCAAGCCACTCTGAAAATTCCTACAGAGCCGTCTGCACCATTACCGGGTAAGTCCTTGTCATTATACTTGATGCGGTAAACCTGACCCCATGGGATGTCAAGTGGTACCCCACGAGATTTAAACTGCCCTGCAACCGCTTCAAGTGCTTGCACTGCTGCCTCTGGATTAGCTAATCCATCAGGGGTGGTCCGCGCCTCATCCAGCGACCATTGCTCAGCATAATTGGATTGGCGATATGGACCAATGGCATGTGCCCAATTGTAAAATAATGCCATACCTCGACTGTCGGCATTCGCCTCACGATCCCAGTTCATCAAGACTGCCTTTGCTTCTTTAGCAGCATCGCCACCATGTGCGTCTATCGCATCATACAAGTCATCGAGCATTCGATCCGCCATCTCTAAGCGAGTTGACAACTTGTATTCTTCTAATTCTTCAAAGGTGATACTTTCATCCTCTGCCAGCATCCTCGCCGAGCGCTGCGGTCTAAAAGTCATGTGCACTGGCGCCACATATGGCGGATAGTCGTTTGGATCTAACTCCATCGGAAACGTCGAGGTCCATGGTGGATCATTCGCATTTTGCAACCATCCGCTGGCTGGGTTCTCTACCTTAGGAAGGTCTTCATACGGGTGTATCCCTTGCCAGATATTGAGTGGATCTGTTCCATCCACTTCTCCTGACCAATGATCCCAACCGCCTTGCTGTCTAATCGGAATTTGGCCATTAAACATATAAAAGATGTTACCTTCCTGATCAGCATACATAATATTAAAGAATGGTATCTGTACCTCTCTAAGTGCCGTTTTAAACTCGCCTAAGGACTTTGATTTTCCCATGTTCCACCACTGTACGATGCCATAGGGTCGATCGAGACCAGGCAGCCGTACTGCAATAGCTTCGTCACCACTCTTTCCTAAGATCGGACCATGATCTGGAGACTCATAGAAGACTTCATCTCTAATGATCATAGCGTCATCACTCTTTACTTTGATCGATGCTCTACGGATAGATAGATTGCGCCACTCATCACCCACTTTGTATTGTCCTTGGTCATTCAACTTTAGGATATATCGGTCGGAATTATCAATTGTATTGTTGGTATGTGACCATCCCAGTTGCTCATTAAAAGCTATACCGAGCGTAGGCAGTCCAACTAGAGTCGCCCCATAGATATTAAGGTCAGGTGTATTAAAATGTCCTTCATAAAATAACCACTCATCATACCATGGCAGGTGCGGATTCATCACAAGCATAGCATTACCACTGGCGCTACGGCTCGATCCTACTGCGTAAGTATTAGAACCGGTATGGGAGCGCACCCAGTTTGGTACAGCTTGTAAATCATTGCCGCCAACGAATCGAGAATAGATCACAAATATGGCATGCTTGAGAATGTCGTAATTTTCTACAGGTAGCACCTGTTCGTACGTTGATTGTACAGCATCTGGATGTGCGGCTACATATGCATTCATTCCCTCAACGAATGCATCAATGTATCCTTTAAATTCTGGGCTCTGCTGATCATACCAATCGACAGCAAGAGCAGGAAAGTTCATCGCATGGACCATCTGATCATTGACAAGATGGTCGGCGCCCCAATACTCTGCTGCCCGTCCACGAGAATTGGCATAGAGCTTAAGTATCGTATTCGCATGGCTCTTCATCTGTGCCCATCCGAAGCTGTAGAAGAGCTCATCATTATTGGTCGCATAGATATGTGGCACTCCCCACTCATCCCAAAGAATCTCAGTCTGCTCTTCTGGCTCAACCGGAATATTGTCTACTACAGGAGGTGGACTGACTATAGTATCCGATACTGGCTTATTGCAAGCGAGAATTGCGCAGAGACTACAAAGCAGGAATAGGTAGAAAGATTTCATAATAGATTATTATGGACGTTTGATTTAAATACAACTTCCTAAATTTAATCCACAGATAACTAAAAAGCTAAGAACATGAAGACTATAAAAGGCCCTGCAATATTCCTCGCACAGTTTATGGGTGATGAGGCCCCATATAATTCGCTTGACTCTATTTGTGCTTGGGTAGCATCACTCGGATATAAGGGAGTACAGATTCCTACGTGGGATGATCGTTGTATCGATCTTGAGAAAGCAGCAACAAGCAAAGACTATTGCGATGAACTCAAGGGCATCGTCGGTGCTCATGGCCTCGAGATCACAGAATTATCGACGCATCTGCAAGGGCAGTTGGTAGCAGTCCATCCTGCTTATGATATCATGTTTGACGCATTTGCCCCTGATGAATGCAAAGGCAATCCCAAGGCTCGCCAAGAATGGGCCGTACAGCAAGTAAAGTGGGCGGCACAAGCCAGTCAAAATCTCGACCTCGATGTGAGTGTCACCTTCTCTGGTGCCTTACTATGGCATACGGTCTATCCGTGGCCACAACGACCAGCTGGGTTGGTTAATACAGGCTTTACAGAATTGGCTAATAGATGGATGCCAATCCTCGATCATTATGATAGCTGTGGAGTGGATTGCTGTTACGAGATCCATCCCGGAGAAGACCTCCATGACGGTCATACGTGGGAGCTATTCCTTAAACATACCAACAATCACAAGCGAGCGAACCTGCTCTATGATCCGAGCCACTTCGTGTTGCAACAGCTGGACTATCTGCAGTTTATAGACTTCTATCATGAGCGGATAAAAATGTTTCATGTGAAGGATGCAGAATTTAATCC
>CAZDHV010000325.1:0-3177 GCA_964505335.1 uncultured Saprospiraceae bacterium
ACCACTGGCAAGGCATTAACTACTACTGTTACTTGATCAGTTGCCATACAACCATTTGCATCAGTTACGGTCACTGTGTAGGTGGTAGAAACTGTAGGGCTCACAACTTGGTTCGCACCCGCTCCTAAGCCATTATCCCAAACAAAAATGAAAGGAGCCGTACCGCCTGTTTCCAGTGCTGTTAAGGTTACAGATTCACCTAAACATATAGTCTCATCGGCTCCAGCATCAACAGTAGGCGCCGCTTGATCTACCAAAGTAACATCAGCAAGATCGAGAGGACATTCATCATTTCCCCATCTCACCCAGAGATCAAAAGTGCCTGGACTCAGACCCATAATAGTAAATGAGCCAACGCCGTCAAGTGTATTAAAAGGATAAGTCAATCCTCCATCTATACTAAATTCTATATTGGTTCGAGCAGGATTATCTGGGAAAGTAAAGGTGATTTCACCATTATTATCTCCACATGTCGGGTTTTCAAAAGCAATATTTGTAACCGTTGGAGATTCTTCTATTGTTATGTTTATCATGTCAGTCCCACTGCATATGCCATTGACAAAGTTATAGGTAATGGTATGAGTGCCTACACCTGCGACTGAAGGATCAAAAGTACCTGTATTCGCGTTAGTGATTCCTGGTCCACTGAATGTACCACCTAAAGGAGTGGCTGTAAGATTCACTGGAGGATCGCTTGAGCAGATCGGATCTGGTGGGGTTAAAACAACATTAGGCGTAGTGGTAACAAAGTAAGCGATACAATTACTTATTTCAGTACACATATTAGTTCCATCCGATAACGTAAGTCGAACTCTATAGAATCTATCAGTTGTAATTACTGGCGGATTAAAAGTAGGGTTTGTTTCTCCCATTAAATCTGCAAAGGCACCATCACAATCAGTGGAACTCTCTTGCCATTGATAAGTTATGGTACCTGTACCTGTCGCGCCTGAAGTAATTGGGACAGGACCTGGGTCCGTACCGCTACAAATAAATTGATCCGCTCCTAGAACAGGAGTTACTAGGTCACATACAAAATCTGATTCGTAACAAAAATTAACCCCTGATACTGCTCCACTACCTTCAAAATCGACAACTAACTGAACTACGTCACCCTCATTAAATACTTGTGTGAAGACATCGTTATCTAAACCTCCATCTAATGTATGGGTCACAACTGTACCATCTACTCTAGTTGCAATAAACTCTCCTTCGGAGTCATCAACAAAACTTATTGTAGAGATATTGACAGGACAATCAAAATCGAAAATTATCATTCCTGGACCGTGATCATCAGGGTCATCATCGAGACCATCTCCATTAGTATCTGTGAAATCTTCTTCAACAATCAAGATGTTTCCTAGTGGTGTACAATTCGTAAGACCCGCACCATTATTACTCTCACCAGGACAGTTCATTGTCATAGGATCACAAGTCGGACAGTTTTCACTTGGTGTTCCAAGATCTTCATCTCCACCCGATGGATTTGAACTATCGAAAGCAACAAGTTCATTGGGAACAAATCCATTTCCGAAATTGGCAAAACCAGTTATAGTGACTCCTAACGCCGCAAATGTAGATGCATCGATTACTTGACCAGGCAGTATAGGATTACCATCACCATCTGTCTCAAAGTCGATAGTTTGACATCCTTCTCTGTCATTAACAGGATTGATTAAGGCAACTTTGGTCTTATCGTTATGCGAGCTGATATTAGTATCCTCGACTGTAATAAAGCTCGGATGTATTATACTAGAAAGCAGTACAATAATTACATAAAGCGTTGCCTTGGGCATGCGGTTTCTATTTTTTGATGATTGGATGGACTTACTCATCTATACGTTTTTTAAATTGTGTTACACACTGATTGTCAGCGTGTTAGGATGTACAATTTGGCATTGATTGAGATCACTTAATGTGATCTGGAAGTGGTAAGTGTTGGTAAGAACAATTTGGTAAAGCAAACATTATGCCCAATTGCCATGTGTATTGCTAAAATCTCGAGCCGTGGTATTCCGACCAGAAGATTAACATTTATGCTGTTGTAGATTTGGCTGAGATTATCAGCGCAGCAATCAGGTAGTCCCGAAAGAGGATATGGAGAATCCAGAGATTTCGGATACTGGGAAATGAAATTGGAGAATCATGGTGGAATTGTTGGGGATTAAAATTCTTTGTCTTGAAGACACAGTCTTACACTATATCTACACATAGACTTCAAATAGATGACAATAATGAAAAGGTTCTACCCCTATATACTATATGACATAGAAATGTTAAATGAATGGAGATAGACTTTAACGTTTGGTAGCGTGTCAAGGATTGTTAGGTGATCTGACTTATATAAACTTAACAAGTGTTATCAGCGATATTGAGCAAGCTCAGCCATCTTACAGAGCATAAAAAATGCTGCCCACAGGGCAGCATATCTACATTGTATTGCGGAGAGAGAGGGATTACCTAGGTGATCCCAAAGGTGGGGTTGCAATACTTATTAGATATGCGCTTAGGAGCGCTTTTTTATACTTCATAAGTTCTCTTGAGCAAGCTCAGCCATCTTACAGAGCATAAAAAATGCTGCCCACAGGGCAGCATATCTACATTGTATTGCGGAGAGAGAGGGATTCGAACCCTCGGTACGCTTTTGACGTACACACGCTTTCCAAGCGTGCTCCTTAAGCCACTCGGACACCTCTCCTCAAGGGCCATAAAAGTAGAATAATATTGACAAAGGTTTTTTTATTTCAATGAAAAAAGCTGCTCAGCATTAAGACTCGTTATCTCTGCTATTTGTTGGGCAGAACAGTTATATACCTCAGCTAATTTCTCCACGATGAGTGGAATATATGAACTCTCATTGCGGCAACCTCTGTTAGGATGCGGTGCCAAATAAGGAGCATCTGTCTCAAGCATGATGTGCTCGATAGAGACAAATTGTAGCACCTCTCTGAGAGCTTGATTATTTTTAAAGGTCACCGTACCCCCAATACTCATCATAAACCCAAGATCAATGATCTCCTTGGATTGCTCAACGGTACCGCCATAACAATGAAATACACCTCTCAATGATCCATCTTGATGCTTTCTAATGATATCTATACTCATATCAATGGAATCTCTAGAATGCAGCACAATAGGTAAGGAATACTCTTTTGCCCATGAGATCTGTATCTCTAA
>CAZDHV010000326.1:0-1558 GCA_964505335.1 uncultured Saprospiraceae bacterium
AAACTGAACGGAATAAGGGCAAATAATAGCAGCGGCTGGGAGTAAGAACGAAATACGAAAGCGATGATCATATACATCGCCATAAATACAGCAGGCAAGAGCGCAATCATACTGCCGACCACCTTATTGGCTTCTCTATTTTGCCCCTCGTAGAGCGGTTGCACGCTTGGATATTGCGCTAGCACCCGTGGCATGATCTCCTCACGCACATTAGCTAGTATATCAGTTGCACTCTGTCCCTGATTCTTAAGATCAGCGCTCACTGTAATCTGTCTGATCCCATCGAGGTGATTGATATCTACTTCGCCACGCTCTACGCTGTAGTTAGCTATTTCAGAGAGTGGTACACGAGAGCGCTCATTAGTAACGATCCACATGTCATCAAGATTCTTGACAGATTCGCGTTCTTCTCGATCATAGCGCACCCATACACGGATCTCATCACGTCCTCTTTGGATGCGCTGTACGGACTGCCCAAAGAATGCACTACGCACCTGCGACATAACAGTATTTAGTGTGAGTCCCATGAGATATGCATTCTCCTTGAGATCTATCTTGATCTCTTTGATCCCTTGAGGATCGTTGTCATTAATGTCTTTTAACGTGCCGAGCTCTTGCAACTCTCGCTTGAGTTCTTCTTTAGCCCCTTTGAGCTCTGTGATATTTCTTCCAGTTAGCGCTACAGATACAGGCAGCCCACCGAAGTTGCCACCAGAGCCATAGGTGAGTGACTCGACGCCGTTGAGCTCACCAACTTCATCTTCCACTTTCTGGGCGATATAGGACGATGCGAAATCTCTGCTTTCTCCTGTAAGGAGGTTTAGTGTTAGCGTCGCATTAGAGCTTCCAGGGCCTATTCTTTTTACAGATGACTCTATGATTTGAGTGTTGCCAGTCTGTTCTTCAGTGAGTTCTTCATTGGCTCTCCAGGCGCCAGCTTCAATGGAGGTGATTAAGCTGTCGGTGATGAACTCATTAGTCCCTTCAGGCATAGACATCGAGATCGAGATTCGGTCGCTCGTAATGTTGGGAAAAAATGTAGTTCTAATAATTCCACCCTGAACACATCCAACGGTAATTATCAACAATCCGATAGGTATGGATATACCGAACAATGGATTATTCAATCCAAATCTCAGCATAGGAATGTAAAAGCTCTCCCGCAGCCAAACCATAAATTTGTCTGCATATCTATTAAGGATAAATGGCTTTTTACCTTCCTTCATCGCCCGAGACTCAGAGATGTGAGCAGGTAGTATAATTAATGCTTCGACTAATGAGAAGAGTAGGGTGACGATCACCACAACAGCTACTTCATAATAGAAGTCTCCGATACCTCCCTGTACGAACAAGAAAGTGCTGAAGGCTACCACTGTAGTTAATATCGCCGATACGATTGCAGGCAGCACCTCCATCGTTCCGTCTATGGCAGCCTTAACTGGAGTTTTGCCGCGTTCATAATGGGCATAGATGTTCTCCCCAATTACGATGGCGTCATCCACCAAGATTCCTATGACGATCAGCATACCAAACAGCGACATCACATTAATAGTCAGGA
>CAZDHV010000326.1:1658-3168 GCA_964505335.1 uncultured Saprospiraceae bacterium
AAGATTCCTATGACGATCAGCATACCAAACAGCGACATCACATTAATAGTCAGGATGTCGGGTACGATCATAAACATGCCAAAGAATGATATCGGAATACCCACAGCTACCCAAAATGCCAAGCTGGGTTTGAGGAATATGGACAGCAGTATAAGCACCATGATGATACCATAACCACCATTCTCAAGGAGGATGCGAGTCCGATCAACGAGCGATATAGATCGATCTAAGAGAATATCCAATTTAACCGTGCTATTCTCCTCGTTGAATCCAAGGATATACTCCTTCACCTTATCCACCATTCCGAGGAAGTCCTCAGAGTTAGTGGTGAATACGCTAATCTCGACTGCTGGCTCTCCATTGACATAGATGCGATCAGGATTTTCGGACCATTTATCCTTGACATCAGCTACGTCTCGTAGTCGGATAGTTCTACCCGACGGGTCAGACTTGACGACGATATAATCCATCTCATCGCCGTAATAGCTTCTGTTGTTGGCTCGTATGAGGTACTCTTCTGTATCTGTCTTTATGGAGCCACCTGTAGTCAGAATATTGGCTTGCCCCACAGCCAGCGCTACTTCATTGAAAGTAAGATCAAAGGCTCTGAGATCCTTTTCTCTTACCGCGATTTCAATTTCTTCATCGGGATAACCAGATATCTGTATCTGTGATGCGCCCATATCTCTCAGGTCATCTTCGACCCTACGAGAAATGGCTTTAAGCGTTTTTAAGTTAATATTCTCTCCACTAAGCCCCATAGATACCGTGAGGTTCAGTCGTTCTTGCTTAGCTACAACGAGCGGCTCGAGGTCTACAGGAAATGAAGGCACCCGGTCGACTGCATTTTTGATTTCCGCTAAGACTACGTTGATATCTTCATCTTCCTCAATTTCTACGGATACAGTGCCAGTGTTTTCGGATGATATGGATGTGAACCTCTCTATGCCTTGTAAACCCCTCAGATTGTCTTCGATCTTTAGAATTACTCCTTCTTCAACCTCTTGTGGTGAAGCGCCGGGGTATATGGCAGTGATTGTGATCGTGTTAGGTGGTATAAGCGGAAAGAATGAAGAATTCATCCTCGATAGCCCTTGCCATCCACCCAAAATGATCGCGATCATCAATACATTGACCGCTACAGGATATTTTATAAAATACTCAATGACTTTCTTCATCTCAAGTCTTATTTAGAGATGTTTTTAATGATCATACCCTTGTGTGCTCCGGGTGTATTATTGGCCAATATCTTAGTACCATCTTCAAGCCCTTTGACTAATACTGTCTCGTCTTTATAGTACACCGGCTCTATTTGCGCCATATCGAGGAGGGTATCTAAGACTATGAAGACTTGATCATCGCCGACTAATAACTTTCGATCGAGCTCATAGACATTCTGCTCCTCCTTACCAGTTAGGTCCGCTTCGAGATACATTCCCTCTCGCAGTCCTTCACCACGTACATCTACATATACCGGGATGGTCTGAGATGTCGGGTCTACAGTGGTATT
>CAZDHV010000327.1:0-3164 GCA_964505335.1 uncultured Saprospiraceae bacterium
CATCTACTCGGTGACTTATGCGATAGGTATTCATTACAAGCGGCAGGTCTGTGTTCTGCCTAGTATTTTCGATCAGTGCGAAGGTCGGTTCATGATAGACCATGCTAGCCACATAAGCACCTGTCGCCGAATCAAAGTAATACCACCAAGTATCGTTAGTGCTATGACTATCATGTTCTGCGGGGCTGTATACGGCCTTGATAACATCAACGTCATGATCAGATATCTGCTCCTCACCTAAATAGCTCAATTGGACATACTCATCCGACAATTTGAATGGCATAAAGAGGACATAATGTGCACTAAGAAAACTGCTTGTAGCCGACTTGCTACCATCAGTAACTAACTGCCCATCGACATATTTTTGACCTATTCCATTTTCATACTTTATAGAGTGCCGATGACCATCCTTCATCCAGAATATTGTGGCAGATAACTCAGGAGAGGTCATATACTCGTGATATTGGGTAACATCACTTTCTACAGCTCCATCGGGGAGGTATAATATGGTCCTCTTCTTATAGCTGATAGACTTAAGATTCCGATAATTGTCGAATCCTCCATTTTTGTCAAATGCCCGTTGTAAAACCCGCTCAACTTGTGGGTCGCTATGCTGGAAGTCGGAGCCAAGGGTCTGCTGCTGAGACTTAGAGTCTGAAGAAAAAATCAATATGGTTGCGATAATTAATAACCTATACATAACTCAAAAATACAGTCTACTCTAGAAAGCGCTGAACCTCGTCAATCATATTTTGAGATCCTGCGAACAGTGGGCAGCGCTCATGCAATTCTTGAGGGATTATATCAAGCACTCGCTGCGTGCCATCGGTAGCTTGTCCTGTAGCTTGCTCGATGATGAACGCTAATGGATTGCACTCATAACACAGTCTTAGCTTCCCACGAGGTTTAAGTGTCGTACCAGGATACATATAGATACCCCCTTTGAGGATATTCCGATGTATATCTGATACTGACGATCCTATGTATCTGCTAGAGTATGGCTTATTAGAATTAGGATCTACTTGCTTAATATGCCTCAGGTAATCTTTGAGTCCTTGAGAGAAGAACGGATAATTTCCCTCATTGACAGAGTATATTGATCCATCCTCAGGAATCTTCATATCAGGATGTGACAAGAAATATGAACCGATAGTTGGATCCAATGTGAAGCCATTTACTCCATTGCCAGTCGTGTATACCAGCATCGTCGATGAACCATAGATGATGTATCCTGCTGCCACCTGATTTTTGCCAGGCTGTAGGAAGTCTTCAATTGTAGCTTTGCTACCTACTGGGGTAACTCTCTTGTAAATAGAGAATATCGTTCCTATGGACACATTGACGTCGATATTAGAGGAGCCATCAAGCGGATCAATTAATATGACATACTTTCCTCGGCGACATTGAGGACTGTCAAAAGCTATATAAGATTCCTCTTCTTCTGAGGCGATACCACATACAATCTGGCGCGCCTCAATAGCATTGATGAATTTTTGATTGGCGTAAAGATCCAGCTTCATCTGATCTTCGCCTTGGACATTTTGATGGCCTACCTCACCTAATATATCCTCAACCAATCCGGCCTTATTAATCTCGGCATTGACAATTTTGGCCGCCAGACGCAGGCTACTTATGAGCTTTGATAACTCTCCACTTGAATCAGGAAACTGGTTTTGATTCTTTATGATAAACTCTCCAAGAGTAATCACTTTAGCCATCTCTGTAATGATTTCAGGTGCTCAAAAATACAATTCTTGACATCCCTCAGGGTCAATTCTATAGTTTCAATGCTGGTAAGGCTATTTTTGTAGGATGTCATATGTTCTCAACGAAAACATCATAGCGCTCGCCACACCCTCAGGAATAGGTGCTATTGGCGTTATACGAATGTCAGGGCCTGATGTGATCGGTATTTGCGATCGATTCTTCGCTGGGCAAGATCTGACCAAAGTTGAGGGTCATACGGTGCACTTCGGAAAACTCAAAAATGAGAATGACAAGATCTTAGACGAATGTCTAGTGACCGTGTTTAAAGCGCCTCGTAGCTATACCAAGGAAGATAGTGTTGAGATCTCCTGTCACGGCTCCGCATATATCATCGATCAGATCATTCAGCTCTTCGTACGCAATGGTGTACGCATGGCAGAGCGTGGAGAATTCACCCTACGTGCCTATCTCAACGGGCAGCTCGACCTCACCCAGGCCGAGGCGGTTGCTGATCTAATTGCCTCAGAGAATGAGGCCACCCATGAAATCGCCATGAATCAGATGCGTGGGGGATTCTCCGACGAAATCCAAAACCTACGGACAGAATTGATAGAGTTTGCCAGTCTCATAGAATTGGAGTTGGACTTTGGAGAGGAAGATGTAGAGTTTGCTGATCGCTCGAAGCTGACGGCCCTTGTGGAGAAAATACAACAGGTCATATCGAGACTCATTCATTCTTTTCAACTCGGTAATGTCATCAAGAATGGGGTCTCTACCGTCATCGCAGGACGACCTAATGCAGGTAAGTCTACCCTGCTCAATGCAATGCTCAATGAGGAGCGAGCTATCGTATCCAAAATCGCTGGCACAACACGTGATACGATCGAAGAAGGGCTGAACATTAAGGGGATCAACTTTAGATTGATAGATACGGCAGGCATCCGTCGTGCCCAAGATGAAATTGAAAAAATCGGCGTCGAGCGAACCATCGAGAAAATAGCACAGTCGACACTTGTCATCTATGTATTTGATGTAACCTCGACATCCCCTGATGATCTATGGGGTGATGCCGCACAATTTCTTCAGGGTAGTCAAGCCCTAACTGCTAAGAGCAAGCAGATATACATTGGCAACAAGATGGACCTCAATCCATATACCCGGCCCGAAGACTATTACTCCGAAGGATTTATCTCCTATGACAACCTCATAACCGCCTCAGCTAAGAACAAGATGAACATAGAATACATCAAGGACCGGCTCTATGAAATGGTCATCGACGACCCTGCTCTACTCGACCAGACTGTAGTGACTAACAACCGCCACTACGAAGCCCTTAATAATGCCTATGAGTCTTTGTCTAAGGTATTGAGCGGATTATCTGACGGCACCACGGGAGATTTCATTGCTTTGGATATTCGACAAGCGTTACACCACCTCGGCTTGATCACTGGTGAGAT
>CAZDHV010000328.1:0-3157 GCA_964505335.1 uncultured Saprospiraceae bacterium
GAAAAATAATTTTTCTCACAAAACACATCTATGTAATCCGCTAATCCTTCTCGTGCTATTATAGGAAGACTATTGCTAAGCATATAGTCTATATACTCATCTTTCTTGTCGCGATAATCGGCAGGTACCGCATGTGCCGCAAGGAATGTGGCCTTGATGGGTAGATCATACGATGACTTCAGTCGCTTGATGACTCTTAGCATCTTAAGCTCTGCTTCGGGTGTCAATCCGTATCCCGATTTGATCTCGATAGCACCAGTGCCGAGACCTCTTACCTCTTCTAATCGACCAGCCGCCTGCTTATAAAGCTCTTCTTCAGAACAGTTCTGTAACATCTTAGCAGAGTTGAGAATGCCTCCACCTTTAGCTGCTATTTGCTCATAACTAAGACCCTTGATACGATCAACAAACTCAGATGCTCGGTCTCCAGCATATACGATGTGTGTATGAGAATCGCACCATGTCGGCAGGACCATCTTACCTTGAGCATCAATAATTTGATCATAACTTGATATGGCAGGACAATGTGCCATCGGACCATATGATTCTATGAGGCCGTTTTTAATGGATAGAAATGCATTCTTGATCGTTGGGAGCTCATTCATCTCGGCTCCAGCGAGAGGTGTTGAAATAGATTCGCGTACTTGGATTAACTCCTTAATGTTATATACGAGCAAACTCATCATCTATGATAATTCTTCAATAATAGAGTCATCAACGAGATGAGGTAATGTTACCCTAAGGTTAGGGCTCCGTTGCATCTCTCTTTTCACCGCGAGTAAAGCCTCTTTGTTCCTTGCCCAACTTCTCCTCGCAATACCATTGTTGACATCAAAAAACAACATGTTTTCTAATCTCCGCTGAGCATCCTCAGAACCATCTAGTAACAAGCCAAATCCACCATTAATAACTTCACCCCATCCTACGCCACCACCGTTATGTATAGATACCCAAGTAGCACCTCTAAAGCTATCTCCGATGACATTGTGTATGGCCATATCTGCTGTAAATCGACTGCCATCGTAGATATTGGAAGTTTCCCGATAAGGAGAGTCAGTACCACTAACATCGTGATGGTCCCTACCGAGGACGACAGGACCTATTTTGTCCATAGCGACTGCTTTATTAAATGCTTTTGCTATTTCTATTCTACCCTCGGCATCTGCGTATAAGATTCGAGCCTGCGATCCCACGACGAGTTTATTTTTCTTAGCATCCCTGATCCACTTGATGTTGTCGGATAACTGCAATTTGATCTCAGCAGGAGCAGATGCCATCAGGCTCTCGAGGACCTCCATTGCAATCTGATCGGTTGCATCGAGATCAGCTGAATTGCCAGAGGTACATACCCATCGGAACGGGCCAAATCCATAGTCAAAGCACATGGGTCCTAAGATATCCTGAACATAGGAGGGGTATTTAAAGCCATCTCCGTCCTCTCCCAAAATTGCCGCCCCAGCTCTTGAAGACTCTAACAGAAAAGCATTGCCATAATCAAAGAAATAGGTCCCCTTAGCAGCATGCTTATTGATGGCTGCCGCATGTCGACGCAAGGATGATTGAACTTTTTCCTTGAAGAGCCCGGGCTCTTCTCGTAGCATAGCTTGTGATTCTTCGAACGACTGATCTACAGGATAGTACCCGCCTGTCCATGGTATATGTAGCGAAGTTTGGTCGGTGCCCACATGCACATAAATGTCCTTCACATAAAATTGCTCCCATACATCTACCACATTGCCTATGTAGGCTATAGAAACGACTTCTTTATCTGATTGGGCTTTTTTAACTCTAGCGATCAACAGATCCATGTCATCGATCAACTCATCTACCCATCCCTGTTCATAACGCTTCGTTGCCGCTTGCGGGTTGACCTCAGCACAGATGGTGATGCATTGTACTATATTTCCTGCTTTTGGTTGAGCGCCGCTCATTCCTCCTAATCCTGCAGTAAGAAATATTTTTCCCTGGGGAGAGTCATCTCCGTCGAGCATATTTCTAAAAGCATTCATTACTGTAATTGTGGTGCCATGAACGATGCCTTGCGAACCGATATACATGAACGAGCCCGCCGTCATCTGGCCATATTGGGTGACGCCTAAGGCATTATATCGTTCCCAGTCGTCAGGTTGAGAATAATTAGGAATCATCATGCCATTGCTGATGACCAACATAGGAGCGTCGGATGAAGACGGAAATATGCCCATAGGGTGCCCAGAATAGAGATGCAGTGTCTGATCTTCATTCATGGTTGCCAGATATTGCATGGTGATGAGATATTGCGCCCAATTCTGAAAAACAGCTCCATTGCCACCATAAGTAATCAGTTCTTCGGGATGCTGAGCTACCGTAGGATTAAGGTTGTTTTGGATCATTAACATAATGGCTGCTGCCTTAGCAGATTTGGCTGGATATGCTTCTATGGGTCGAGCATGCATATCGTAATCAGGCATAAAACGGTACATATAGATGCGGCCGTACTCTCGTAGTTCTGCCATAAACTCTACTGCTAATTCTCTATGCCACGCCTCTGGAAAATATCTAAGCGCATTGCGTATGGCTAATCTCTTCTCATCTCTTGACAAGATATCCTTACGTTGAGGAGCATGATTGATACCGACAGAACGCGATTTAGGCATGGGCAAGTGATTCGGGATTCCTTGTAGGATCTGATCTTTAAAAGTCATAGCCCAGTTTTTTCGAGGTTCGTAATAGGATTAACAACCAATGCCCGACCTCTTACTAAGGTAATCATAGCGTCAATATCCTTTTTGAGCGGTCTGTCTTGATCGAGATGAGCAACTTTATCTCGGATGATTTGATGATTAGTTTCAATGATCTCGGACGAGCGTAAGGGGCGCCTGAAGTCTATAGCTTGAGCGGCATACATCAATTCTATAGCTAGGATCTTTTCGACATTCGATAGTATTGTCATGAATTTCCTTGCAGAGATGCTTCCCATAGATACATGATCCTCTTGACCTAGAGAAGTGGGGATGCTATCTGCCGACGGAGGAAAGCATAGAGACTTATTTTCTGTTACTAATGCAGCCGTGGTGTATTGAGGGATCATCAGTCCACTGTTCAATCCTGATTCTTTTATTAATAATCGTGGCAACCCATGGTTCCCCTCAAGCAATAGATAGGATCTACGATCCGA
>CAZDHV010000329.1:0-3119 GCA_964505335.1 uncultured Saprospiraceae bacterium
ACAAATGGCGAGAAGACATCCGTGTCATAGTTTGACTGCTTGCCTTGAATGGCCATACATAATCGCTCAAAGCCCATACCCGTATCAATATGCTTGGCTGGAAGGGTTTGTAGGGATCCGTCTGCTTTTCTATTGAACTGAATGAATACGAGATTCCATATCTCTACTACTAATGGATGATCCGCATTGACCAGCTCCTTACCACTGTCACCTATTCTATCTGCATCAGGACGTAGGTCTATATGTATCTCAGAGCAAGGCCCACATGGACCTGTCTCGCCCATCTCCCAAAAATTATCCTTACGGTCGAAGTATAATACTCGATCTGATGGGACATATTTCTTCCAGATGCTTGCAGCTTCTTCATCCGGTTCTAAACCATCCGCTTGATCCCCTTCAAATACTGATACATATAATCGATCCTTAGGTAGGCCATATACTTCAGTGAGTAATTCCCATGCCCAGGCAATCGCCTCCTCCTTAAAGTAATCTCCTATAGACCAGTTGCCGAGCATCTCAAACATCGTATGGTGATACGAGTCTATCCCCACTTCTTCAAGGTCATTATGCTTACCAGATACACGGAGACATTTTTGAGAATCAGCTATCCTTGGATTGTCAGGAGTGGCATTACCCAAGAAAAAATCCTTGAATTGGTTCATACCCGCATTGGTAAACATGAGGGTTGGGTCATTCTTATTGACAATAGGGGCTGATGCTACTATTTTATGGCCTTTGCCTTCAAAGAACTCAAAGAACTTAGATCTTATCTCTGTGGATGTCATGATGAATCGGGTTTTGAATATAATCTACCTCAAATAGAACGCTAAATATCAATGAGTTATCAATGCCAATAACTCATATATGAAAAAATCACAAATATGTTTCGAAAGTTTTGCTGAATCCAACTCATCTGTTAACTTCGCAATCCCATCCATGAACTTTTCACCTTTCTTTTGAGGCGACTCAAAAGTAACATATAGATGTGAAACCAAAATCTGATGAACAGAGAAAAGTACATTTTTAATCCTGCTACACTACAATACGAAAGACAAGAGTCTACACTTAAGAATACGCTGTATTCGGCGACTAAGTATCTCTCTGCCGTTGTCTTTACTTCTATAGTAGTATTCGGTTTTGGATATAAGTATTTACCTACTCCAAAAGAGAAGGCCCTCGAGCGAGAAATCGACCAGATGGAGTTTCATTATCAAAACCTATCTTCTCAACTTGATCAATTGACAGGAGATATCGATCATTTACAGAAGAAAGATGCCGACGTTCACCGAGCAGTATTTGGCATGGATCCTATAGATGATGGTGTGTGGAATGGTGGTATTGGTGGTAGAGAAAAATTGGTACACCTCGGCAACAATTTGGAAGCCAATGAACTCCTTGATGTTGCACTTACCAAGCTCGATAAACTAAAGAGAAAAGTAGACTTACAGTCTGAGTCGATGGATAGCATCGGATTCTTGGCAGAGCTTCATGCAGACAAGTTGGCTTCAGTGCCTAGTATAAAGCCTATACAAGAGGATAAGTTAAAGCGCAAAGTGAGACACATGTCAGGGTTTGGGATGCGCCTTCATCCAGTGCATAAGCTGAAGAAAATGCATGAAGGAATTGACTTCACCGCACCTCGAGGCACCCCAATCCAAAGTACTGGTAATGGCAAGGTGGTTAAGGTTCAAAAAATCAGAACGGGTTACGGCAATAACGTCACCATAGATCACGGCTTCGGCTATACTACACTATATGGCCATATGGCTGATGTATTCGTTAAGAAAGGCGATGTTGTTACTAAAGGACAACCGATCGGTACAGTCGGTAGCAGTGGAACATCTACTGCTCCACATTGTCACTATGAGGTGAGAGTGAATGGTCATGCGGTTAATCCTATTAATTATGTGATGGATGGCCTGACACCTCAAGAGTATCAAGAACTCGTCATCAAAGCGTCAGCAGAGAATCAAAGTCTGGATTAAGAAGTTCTGATTCAGATAATCTTTACGTTTTATTAGTTGATATCGTGTCTGATATCACAAATTCCTTAACAACAGAATTGAGTTGGATATCCACATCTGGATGGTCAGCTATTAGTTGGATAATCCGCTTACGGTTTTTGCGATGACCCACATCATGAATGAGGATCTGCTCAATACGATCTCCATATACTCGATACATCTCGAGATAATAGTCTATATCACTCTCTGCGGAGTCACCTATCAGTACAAACTTCTGTGTTGAGAAGGTACTGATGACCTTATGCAACATATTGAGCTTATGGGTGATGTTGGACTTGTTTCTAAAGATCAGCTGACGTCCATAATCCCTTAGGAATGTCGGGCCATCTACATAGCCATAATGCTTGATGAATCTCTTGAGGAAGTAGTATATATTCCAAGGGCTATTGGAGATATAAAACACTGGTCTTTTTGACTGAAGGATTGATTGAATACAAGTACTCATCCCCGCTACTGGTGTTCGCTGAAATGGCGAACGGGTAAAGGTGAAATACATCATCTTGATTTTAAGGTAGGAGGTAACATAGGACCACATAATGGTATCATCTATATCCGAGATTACGACGATATCAGTATGATCAGGCACATATAGCACCTTGGTCTTAGTATGTACTCCCTCAAAGTCTATATGACCTACGCTGACCTCTAAATCTATCCACTGCAAGTCACCCGAAACCGATAGCGATGTTACGTTCTCTTGATCAAAGACATAATACCCCTCATGGTCCGTCTGTGTATGATACACTTGATCACCAACGGTCAAAGAGACATCTACATACTCATACTCGATAGTAACAAATCTCAAGGCTGTCTCTATAAAATTGCCACCTGCTGATTTATTAGAACTTCGCCTGACATATGGCGTCTTCATTACCCTGCCCTTGACATATAGGCGCTGTGGGCTGCAGTACCCATCATAGCATGTCACAATAGGGTTAAGTTTTATCATTGTAAGCTTTATGGTTGACGGCGACAGCGATATTTAACGTCCAGACCTGGAGGAGTTTGGATTATGCGATGATCGCATGTTATCATGTGTGATTAATTTACCGAGAGCCGTAATTGTTTTCCAAAACCGTCTCTGAAAATCCTCAT
>CAZDHV010000330.1:0-3041 GCA_964505335.1 uncultured Saprospiraceae bacterium
GTTGATGCAGTAGGAGAAACTGCCCAGCAAGGATTTAATTTCGTAGAAAAGATTCCAACTTACATAGATGCGGCCATTGGTTACGCTCCAAAAATTATTGGTGCCATACTGATCCTCATTATTGGATTTTGGATAGTTAAGAAGATTGTAGGCCTACTCGGCAAATCGATGGAAAAGAGTGGTGTCGATGCTGACTTACAGCCATTCTTAAAATCATTATTGAGTGTACTACTTAAGGTATTAGTAGTTTTATCTGCAGCAGGTGCTGTAGGAATTGAGATTACTGCTTTTGCAGCCTTATTAGCTGGTGCTGGTCTTGCAGTAGGTGCAGCAATGTCAGGTACGTTGAGCCACTTCGCAGCAGGTGTAATGGTCTTATTGTTCAAGCCATACAGAGTCGGAGATTTAGTAGATATCCAAGGTACTGTAGGGCATGTTGAAGAGATTCAAGTGTTCAATACGATTATCAATACGCTTGACAACAAAAAAGTAATCATGCCAAACGGTATCGCTACAAGTGGTATCATGACTAACCTTACTGCTAATGGCAAATTAAGAGTAGATCTTAATGTTGCAATGCCATACGAAGAGGATTTTGATAAAGTACAGAAGATCATCAAAGGAGCATTAGACAAGGTATCTGAAAGATTGCCAGATGAGCCGACTATCGAAATAGAGAAATTCGATGAGCATAATGTACTACTCGCTGTGCGTCCATTTGCTACAGATGCAACCTATTGGGATGTATACTTCAACTCTTACAAAGAGATTAAGAAGGCATTTGGTGAGGCAGGTATTACAGTTGCTTACCCAGTGAGAAGAAACAAAGACTTCTAAGAAGGACTAAATAAATATTACAGTCTAAACAAACGACCCAACAACTGTAAGCCTTTCCGACATATCGGAAAGGCTTTTTTTATACCATTGATTCAGATTGTGATTAAAGATGAATCATCTATTTCTCCCAAGCTCTTCATGGCTCGACACCCATTCATCTGCCATAATTGCAGCAGACAGGGATAGATCTCCGCTCAAGACTACAGCACCGACGATTTCGGCAAACTTCAAAACCTTATCCTTCCCATGACACCCGAGTAACTCTAGGCACTCTCGCTGAGTAGGTAGTCCCGTCCCGCCTCCATAGGTGCCTACAATGAGCGACGGAATCGTAACCGAAAAATAGTAATCACCATTACTCATCACATCAGCATGTACGATAGCTGCCGACGACTCAGCTACATTGGCTACATCCTGTCCAGTGGCAATAAACATCGCCGTAATACCATTAGCAGCATGGGCTCCATTATTGACTGAGCCTCCCATGATCGCACCTACATTAGAGATCTTCCGTTGATTGTGAAGGGTCTGAGCGTCAGTCCTCATAACTTCTCGGATAAACTGATCCGGTATACGGATCTCAGCCACCACTCGCTTACCTCGTGTATGCAGATAGTTGATATAAGAGTGTTTCTTGTCCGTATCTAGATTACCCGCCAAAGAAAAATACTCTAATCCTTCACTCTTCTGCGAGAGAATCCACTGGCACGCCTTATGAGTTGCCTTAGTGACCATGTTTTGTCCGGCTGCATCACCACACTGATAATTAAATCGCAGCCAGCGAATCTTGCTGGCTGCATATTGTTCGATGCTGACCAATTGGGCTACGCTTGAGGTGGACTCGGCCAGTTCCTTGAGCTCAGCAAAGTGTTGCTCTATCCATATTCCAAAATCGCGAGCTTGTCCAGCGTCTTCAAATACAAAAACTGGAGCCCGATTCATCTTATCCTCTATAACATGGACAGTGACGCCACCTGCCAGACGAGTCAATTTCATTCCACGATTATAGCTCGCTACCAGTGTCCCTTCTGTTGTAGCGAGTGGAATATAGAATTCTCCTTGCGCATGCTCGCCATTGACCAGTACTGGTCCGGCTATCCCAATTGGCACTTGAGCAGCTCCAATGAAGTTCTCTACGTTACCAGCAAACACCTCTGGATTCATGGAGTATTGACCAACGTGATCTAAAAATGTCTCAGTTTCATCAGATAAAAATCTACGACGCTCTGTGGCCATCTTCTGAGTATAGTCATTGTTCTTTGATCGAGGGATGGACATAAGCACCTATTTAGTGTGGTAAAGTAGAACAATTTACAGGCGAAATAACCGCTTACACTTAGGTTTAAAATTGGCTCATCTATCCTACGCTGAAGACTGTGTTCAAAACATGTCCTAGCATTGCATTGCCAAATCAACAATATTCGAATATCATTAACAGTTAAGGTAAACATCACATTATCAAGAGATTGCGACAATACATTTCAACTATAATATTTACTTAACTATTTTCTGAAAACCTCCTCGACCTGAGGAAGTTCTATTATCACTTAACCAAATAATACTTTATGACACGACATGAAATGATTTTGAACCAGGTCAACCAAAGTATTCAGAGTCTCTCCAAAAAGATCAAACTGAGATATCCTAAACTATCTTGGCAAATCAAATACAATCAAGATTCCGACATCCTTGTAAGATGTGAAGAGTGCTTCACTATGCAAGTTGGGTTTAATGACGAAGAGATGGAGGTACTGGATCTTAATGTGCAGTTAGATGATGATAATAACTTAAGGATAGATGCTGGTCTCATTGAGGATGATAAAGTCATCCAACAATTGATTGATAAAAATAGCCTTGGACATATCAAAGAGCTCTTTTCAGGTTATTGGTCTTCTGAAGACCGAAATGGACTCAACAGTTCTACGAGATTGCAAACGCTAATAAACTTCAACAAGTCCAATCTAAAGTCTATACAAGCTAACATAAGTGATATAATGAGAAAGATTGAGATTGCCTTTATGCTAGTGATGTCAGAACTCAGGGCTGTATAAAAACAGAAATTGGGAACATATATGATTCTGTTTTGTCTAATTATTGATCGTAAAAGCTAATCAAAATGCACTTAAGATTATCTCAAGCCTCTATTCATTTTATAAATAGAGCGACTGCTACATCCAGTGAGTATAGCTCTCGACAAGCCCTAA
>CAZDHV010000331.1:0-3027 GCA_964505335.1 uncultured Saprospiraceae bacterium
GTTTATACTCCTTGCTAACATCCGCACTGAACAAACTCGCTTAAAATGTGGTTAGCCATTACATGTTCGGATACGGACACTTCCAAATAGATCGATAATTCAATAATCTATTTGGTTGGTCAGTATTCATATATACTAATTAGATTTAACTAAATACACAGAATGACTTACAACTTTTTATCATTATCCAAGATAGCTGGCCTATTGCTAGTTCTCTTTACTATTCAACTCAATGCTCAGCAGGCCGATTCCAAGTCCAAGAGCCTCATGTCTAAGATGTATGACGTGACTGGCGACTATGCCGACCTATGGGAAAAGAAAGACGTGCAATTCGATTATCTCTACGATAACTTTGATGCAGGCAAAGATGTCTCTTCCGAAAAATTTATCATCGATGGGGAGCATACTTGGGCTCGCTACACTACTCATGAGAGAAACGTATTACCTGGACAAGATGGCATCGTTGAGCAATCTCTAATCGATGGTGTACCTCAGGTAACACTCAATGGCAAATTTGTCAAAGATCAGGCAGCTTTAGGAGGCACTAAGTTTATCCGAGAGGTCAATCCATTCTGGTTTATGATGTCCTACAAGCTCGCTGACCCAAGCACCATACATACTTACCTCGGCTCAGAAGAAGTCAATGGTCTTACTTATGAGAAAGTGTCTCTGAAATATGTGAATTCCATGACTGGAAAAGCCGCAGATGATGAGTACATCTTATACTATAACTCAAGATCTAACTTGATTGATTTTTTCTATTTCTCACTACCGGCTATGGGAGTGAATGATCCAATCATAAAAATGGAAATAGGTTATGATGTGGTTGATGGCATCTATATACCTGCAAGACGTAAGTCATATGCACCTAATCCTGAGACGGGAAAGTATACCCTTAATGGTGAGTATACCTTCAGCAATATCAAGTTCAACAATGGATTCAAGAAAGAAGATTTTGCTCTTAAAGGGGAAATGTAGTCTTCTGAATTGATAAGATATTCATTGCAAGCGGCATGTTTCAGTTTCTGAGAGATGCCGCTTTTTTTTATTCACAATCAATTCAGCATATATAGACTCGATGCATACCGATAGATATTCGACTATTCTCAATAATATCAAACGATACGTCACTCTTACACCTCATGAAGAAGAGCAGATCTGCTCGATCATTAAGACCTCTCATATCGCTAAGAAGCAGTTCATCATACAAGCAGGTCAAGTGTGTGAGAGTAGGACCTATATCGTAGCCGGTGCGTTCAGGGTATACTACTTAGATGATCAAGGCAAAGAGCATACTGTGAGTATAGGCGTAGAAGATTGGTTTGTAACGGATTTCTATAGCTATATCAATCAAGAACCGGCCATGAACTATGCCGAAGCACTTGAAGATTCCACGATATTTCAGTTGCACTACGAGGATATCGAGCCCCTTTGTAATGAGATCCATGCCTTAAGTGAGTATTTCAGACTCACCACTGAGAAGGCATTCGCATTTTCTCGGCGTCGGGTCATATCCAATATCAGCAAAACTGCCGAAGAGCGCTATGACGAATATGTAGCCGCCTATGCTCATATCGCCAATAGGGTCCCACAATATGTGTTAGCCTCATATTTAGGAATGTCACCCGAGTTTCTTAGTAAGATTAGAAAGAGGAAGTCGCTGAAATCTTGAACCAGTTCATTTTTTTTCCAATTGATTTTAAGGAGATTTGGTTAAAATAAACAGAATGAACAAGAGGATCTGGTTAATAACAGGAGTGTCAAGTGGTCTGGGCAAGGCACTCGCAGAAGCAGTCATCAGCTCAGGAGACTTCGTCATAGGCACGTTTAGAAAAGAAAGCGAAGTGAAAGCCTTTAATGAGAAGTATGGCAGTCAAGCAACAGGCATCCTACTCGATGTTACCGATATCTCGAGCATTGATGAGACGATCGGACAGTTAGTCTCGTCAGTAGGCCATATCGATGTCTTAGTGAATAATGCCGGTATCGGTTTCATTGGTGCTATAGAAGAAGCGAGTGTTGAGGAAGTGAGGACTGTTTTTGAAGTGAATTTCTTCGGCATGTTCAAACTGACACAGGCGGTACTACCCCATATGAGAGCTCGTAAGAGTGGTCAGATCGTCCAAATATCGTCGCATGCAGGTGTCAAGGCATTTGCTGGATTTGGCATCTATAATGCCAGCAAGTTTGCGATGGAAGGCATGAGTGAAGCTCTCGCCCAAGAACTAAGCCCACTGGGCATAAAGGTCTCCATCATGGAGCCAGGACCCTTCAGGACTAATTTTGCAGGACGCTCATTACATCAAGCTGAACAAGTCATTTCAGACTATGATGATAGCGCAGGCGCTTTTAGACAGAAGTTGCTTAGCGTCCATGATAAGCAGGAAGGAGACCCGGTCAAGGCCTCTCAACTCATATTGGACCACGTCAATGATCAAGATTCTACGCTTAGACTTGCCCTCGGCAGTATCCCCCTGAAAACGATCGGCATGAAAATCGACAGCCTACAGTCGGACCTTGACGTTAATAAAGATACTTCCCTTAAGGCCGTATATTAGGCGGGTATATGACCATACCCATCTATCAAGTTGACGCCTTTACCAAAAAGCTATTCGGTGGCAACCCTGCAGCGGTATGCCCCGTCACCGATTGGCCAGATGACCAAGTCTTGATAGATATCGCCAAGGAAAACAACTTAGCTGAAACCGCTTACTTCAGAGCATTGAGCGATGGCCATTATCACCTCAGGTGGTTTACGCCTGAGATCGAAATGGACCTCTGCGGTCATGCTACTTTAGCCTCGGCATATGTGGTTTTTGAAGAGCTGGGCTTTGCTGGTGATGCAATAACATTTGAAACTAAGAGTGGCCTTCTTACGGTCAGAAAAGAAGGCAACATCTTTGAGCTCGACTTCCCCGCTCGTCCTCCCCTACAGTCCAAATTGCCACAGGTGATAATAGATGGACTAAATATCCAACCTACAGAGGTATGGAAAGCCAGGGATTACCTCTTGCTCTATGATTCTGA
>CAZDHV010000332.1:0-3005 GCA_964505335.1 uncultured Saprospiraceae bacterium
GTAACCTCGATGCCTATACCAAGGATGGCCACGTTGTTACGTGTACATTAGTGCGTTAGGGTTAACGGTAGTCAACGCTGTTACAGGTCGTTTTTACTCGATTCAAATAGTTTAATAGCCTTTAGAAAATTATTTGCTCCATCCATTGTCATATCATGAACAAATCCGTCTAGCTTAAGATGATACACGCTAACCCAATTCACCAAAGAATCTCTCTTTTTTTACCAGTTTTCCCTAAAATCGTCTCTTGTAATCTCAGTGCTTAATTTTAATTCCAAATATTTCGTGCTTTATCATATGTTTCACATAATACTCAATTGCCTCTTTTTTACTCAATTTTGAGTTTATTTCATGCTCCAAATTTGCAGCATCGCAAATACTAAAATTCCCAGATTTGTAATCCTGATTAATCACGAATTTGGAATAATAATCATCTCCAACGTTTTGATGTTTGGGATTTGCTGGATAAAATCTATAGATATCTAGATGCGATTTGAAATTGTCTTCTAATTCTGAAATGTGAATTTCGTCTCCAATTATTTCTTTTGTTCTTTCATCAATAGCTCTTTTGTACATCAGAATTCTTATTGCCTCAGTCCTTTCAGATTCTACAATTTGCTCAATATCATATCTATTACCCACTTCAAATGGAGCAAAGAGGTTATTGGGATTACGATCAACTATATCTTTTATTCTTCTAAATCTTTGACTTATTTCTAAAACAACTGGTTTATCTTTTCTATAAGTTACTTTTATCCATAAGGGCATAGTGTTCTTGTGCTCTTTAACCAAATTGCTTATTACATCATTGAGTTTCAGTTTAATCCCCTTAAATGACGGAGTAGACCAGAATCGAAATATATCATCCCAATTTGTATAGTGCTCTTCCTCAATCGTTGGAACAATTATGAAAGAAATAGAATCAATGTTTTCAACACCTAAATCAATTAGGATACCGTTCAGTTTCTCTTGAAATATTTCAGATGTTTTGTTCACTAATATTCATTCTTCATTGATCATAATATGTCTGTATCTATCATTATTCGTCACCGACCACTAAGGCCTCAGCACATATCTATAATCCGCTACACTTTCTACTTTCTCTCGACTGTAGAACATCGGGAAGTAACGGTCCCGAGACCAATCGTCAAATAGATCATCATAATGAGGACTATCTGGATCTCCTGACTGTCCAGGAGAATTAGTCGCCACTGATTTATCCCAGTCGCCGGTATCAATGATCACTCTGAATGTGCCTCCAGATCTCTGCTGTAAGCCATACCCAGTCGAGCCGACCGTATAGGCGTCACCACCTCTCGGCATAGGTCCTACATTCAAGATGTTGGCCAGAGAGTCATTGAGTATACCTGACATATTATGATGGAGATAGCTATGCTTCAAGCCTTCTTGACCATATTGCCATAGTCCTTGGTCATCGCCCAGCTTTAGTTCTAACTCCTCGATAGCTTGTGCCAGGGATTCAAGTAAAAACAGATCTCTACCTGCAGTAGGGTCCGATCCAAACTTACCATCTGGATACATAAGCCAATCCATAATTCTCTTATGTTGTATTGAGGTGATAAATGATTTGATTTCATCGGGGACCATCATATCCCAGAGTTTGGTGCGAACTTTAGATTCCCAAGAGTGGTAGATAGCGGCCTCTACTGAATGTGCCTCAAGACTGTGATCCCAGGTCATCAGCCTATTTAGTGCTATCTGCACTTTTTCATCGTCGCTCTCTAAGTTTTCGAGCAGTCCTACGAGCTGTCGTGCCGGTATCGATAGATAGTCCGTCTGCAGTTGCATCATATCCATCATGCTGTGCTCCTTGGGCTGAGCTAATACCTCTCTGGCACGATTACCCCGATAGGGGTCTGACCATTGGTAGTTGATGGTATTCCAGTGATTATAATCCATCGGGGTGACATTCTCATTGGCAGTGATAATTAATCCATCAGATGGATTCTCACTATTGGGGCGTTCTATAATCGGTAGATAACCCGTCCACTCGTGGCTGCCATCTCCGGGCACCGGAACCAAGCCGCTATGGGTATCTCGGATCGGTGCTATCCCGACAGCCTGCCATCCGATATTGCCCATTTTATCTGCCCATACCATGTTTTCTCCTGGGATATGGCTGAAGTTACAGGCTGCTCTGAACTCTTCAAAAGTCTGCGCTTGATCCATACGCAAACTGGCCAAATACGGAGATCCTCCATATTCTAACCATCCACACTTAATCGCATAGGCCACATGATTATCGGGATCTCGATGAGACACAGGGCCATGCACACTATAGTAGTGGTCGACCTCGACGTCATCAGCACCCTTGATCTTGATGACATCCTTCACGATCTCAAATGTATGCCAAGCCCCCTTGTGCCAATACTGATCTGGATTATCTGGATTGGTCTTATATACATAGAGGTCTTCCGCATCAGTTCGAAATACGGTTAACCCCCAAGCACCCACTTGATTATGCCCGATGGAGATGCCCGGAATCTCAGGTTCTCCACCGCCTATCACATCCCAACCTGGGGCGACTAGGTGAGCCATATATCTAAGCGATGGAACTGCTAATGTCCTATGCGGGTCATTAGCCAATAAGGGAAAGCCAGATTCTGTCCTATCTCCACGCAATGCCCAGTTATTACTCCCGATGTCAAAGTCATCACCTGATAGATCATTGTAGTGTTGATATCCGATATCGCCATGTTCCTCGTTGAAGATCACTGGCTGACGATAGGCATCATAGTAATGTAATATATCATCAAAGAGCAATTCTCCATCGATGGACTCATGCAATGTAATATCTGGATCCTTTGGATGAAACCACAGCAGCTCTTTCACTTTGTCCGCTCCTACCCGCACCACTGATCTTGCAATATTCATCTCACTACCGATATTACCTAATAATCCCTGATGCCTCGAGATGACCACCTCTGGCGTCCAATATTCTGGCTGAGTATTGAGCAATCTAAATTCTATAGGCAATAGTGATG
>CAZDHV010000333.1:0-2977 GCA_964505335.1 uncultured Saprospiraceae bacterium
CCCGGTACTTATGATTTGATCATAACAGATAGTGAGGGCTGTCCGCGCACATTCATAGTAGAGTTATCTCTACAAGGAGACTGCGATCCAGTATGTGCCCAGATTGATGCAAGTGTATTTATCGAAGGTAGCTTTGATCTACAAGCTGGCGAGCATAGAGCGGATTTAATGCCGTTAGGATATTTACCAGGTCAGAGACCTCGAGCATTCTTTGGTATTGCGACGGAGCCTGGACATCCTTATAAAATTGAACCATGGTTCCATAACGGGATAGAAGGATTGTCAATAGATGAGACTAAAGATGGTAATACTGACTCGTATCCTGACGATGCTGTAGATTGGGTACTAGTAAGCCTCAGACAAGATAGAAGTGAAGAGTATCAATCATGTACTCGAGCTGGAATATTACAAAAGGATGGAACTATAGAATTTACAGGATCAGAGTCTTGCTGTGTATTGGATCCTTCACTTGAGTATTACGTTGTCATTGAGCACCGTAATCACCTTATAGTGATGTCGCCTGAGCCTGTTCCGGTAGTGGATGGCAGAGTGTCTTGGGATTTTAGAAATCAACAATCTTATCGAGAGCTATTTGGTTTCGGTCAGAAAGAAATTCAACCAGGTGTTTTTGCGATGTATGGAGCTAACAGTGCTCAATCTCTTGGAGATGGATCATCAGTAAATATTACTGTTGATGACTTGGATCAACTTCAGCAAGAAAATGGACAAAACAGTAGCTACTATCTTGGAGACTTCAACCTGAATGGTGATGTCAATGTCCAAGATGTAGGATTCTACTTAGATAATATCGGCGTCTTCTCGGATGTGCCTAAAGACTAATTGTTTTTTGATTATATTATGCTGTAATCAGGGACCCGAACTTTGTTTGGGTCCCTTTTTTATTTCAGGAGTTTATTAGCATAACTTTGCGGGGTGTGGATAAGATTTATAATCCTGAGTATATCCTTGATATGCGCTATGACAACGCTTCAGGCGCAATTCCCTACAGGAGGTTCCCAAGGAGGCTTTGGAGACGCTACCGGTTCGGGGCGATCGGGACCATCCGGTATTATAGAAGATACTATAGATCGTCCTCAACTTAGGATTCTCAAGAAAAGCTTGTCAGGGGAGTTTAGCCCAATTATAGTTGATACGCTGTATAAGGGTGTTCATGTTGTTGAACCATTTTATAAAGGCCCTTTTTTTACTCCAAATCTGGGTTCTGAGAATTCTGCTTCACAAGCGATTCCTATAAAATTTTATAATCAGATAGGCTTAGAGTTAGGTCATGATCAGTATCGCCCGATCTCCGATCAGTTTAATCCAGATGAATACTATGATACCAATAGGAGCTACTGGGGTATTCATTATGGCCGTGGAGCTTTCTTACAGAGAGTTTCTCCGGCTGGTCAGAATTCTGATAATTTACAAGTCGACTTTTATCGGCGCTTTGCCAGAGGCATAAAGCTAAATTTTGAGTTTGATACCTTTTCTGATGACAGCTGGATTGGTACTCAAGCGAATCGACAAAGAAATGTGGCTGTAAGGTTGATCCAAGAAGCAAAAAAAGGGAATCGACGTTCCTACGTATCCATACAGAACTATGCCATCAATGAGGCTCAATCGCGATCATTTCTGCCTGCTTCTGGTGTCGCATCAGACGATGCGAGTTCTAACCTTTCGGATTTTCATCTCGTATTCGGGAATCAAATAACACTCAAGGATAGTTTGGCCAATAATAGTAATCTGGTTTTGCGGAGTTCGCTTCAGTTTAAGTCCAACCGTTATTCATTCTTGGACGAGTCAGTACTAGCTAGCGAACGGGAAATATATCTGTCAATTCCTGAACAACGCTCGGTTGTAGATCTAAGCAACCAATTACGTACTACGCAGCTAAAGAATGAACTCCTTCTTATAAATGATAAGTCAGAGGTTTCAGCGTCTATTACATATAGTAACAAAAGCTTCCGAAATACTCGTGACACCATACCAATCAATGAAGTCATACTTGGCTTAAGCTATGAGCGTGATTTAAATAAGTCAATGCACTTTTCGACCAATGGACAATTAGGAATAGGAGACATTTCAGGTGAAGTGTCATTGGGAGCTGCACTTGTGAGAAATACAGATAAGTGGCCATTCCAGCTCACTGTTGATTTCAAATTGCTTAATCCAAGTCTTAGTCTACAGAGTCAGGTGATTGATTCGATTAATGTCTGGCAGAATGAATTTGAAAAATCGTCCTACTTGGACATAAATCTCAGTGGTAGGGTAGCAGGATTTGATATTAGTCTTGGAGCAGTTCAAGTGGGCAACGGGGTCTTTCTAAATTCTGAAGCCGCTCCAATACAGTTAACCAATTCAGTTACTAGCCTTTCTGCTATGGTTTCTCGCAGTATAGATTTTTGGATCTTCAAGAGTCGACATAGCTTGATTTATAACCAGATTAATGATGATATCATCCTTGCACCAGAACTACAGTTGGCAGGAAGACTGTCCACTGGAACTTTCCTTAGTAAGTATAATGCCCGCATAGATCTTGGGGTGGATTATTACTTGCTTCCATCATACACCGCTCCAGCTTTCCATCACGTATTTGGGCGATTTTACAATAATGGTCTGACCCAGCAGAGTGGGGACATTGCTATTGTAAATCCTTACTTTACTGTACAGATAGATACCTTAGCATTCTTTATCAAGTCCGTCAATGCTACAGCTATTGCCCTTGGATCACAGCGGACTGTTAATCTAACTCCCGTTCAGAATCGAGGCTTATATACTTCTCGAGTAGTATTCGGTCTGAAGTGGCGCTTATTAGATTAGGCTGAGGGTTCGTCAGCTTGGATTGCAGCAGAATTAATCCCCATATTCGAAAAGCCACCATCGTGAAATAAATTCTGCATGGTAACCATTCTTGTGAGATCAGAGAATAGTGTCACACAGTAATCCGCACAAGAGTCCGCATCTGCATTGCCTA
>CAZDHV010000334.1:0-2946 GCA_964505335.1 uncultured Saprospiraceae bacterium
AGATTCGTTCGATTATCCAATACATCCCCATGCCTCCAATGGCATAGGCTCCACCAAGCTTAACCTTAGCCAAGTATTTAGGTAAGATCTTGAGCATTAAATAGAGTAGGCCTCCCAGCACAGCAACAAAAATCAGCTGACCTAGCTCTACTCCAATATTAAAGAAGAGTAGGGCCATTGGCACTTCTGTCTGAGGCAGGCCTATATCTCCAAGTGCACCGGCAAATCCAAAGCCATGGAGTAAGCCAAAGATAAAAGCTACTACCCAAGGATATCGAGCAGTAATTGACGTCTCACCGCGATAGGTCATGATGTATTCTCTCGCCAAGAATACTATACTCAAGGCAATGATTGCTTCTACAGGTGGTCCAGGAACATTAACCCAACCCAGCGTGGCACAGATCAACGTGATGCTGTGTGATAGGGTGAATGCCGTAATCGCTTTAATCAATGTGGATAATTGACTAATTAATAGCAGTAAGCACGCCACGAATAATAAGTGATCGATGCCAAGGAGGATATGCTCTACTCCAAGGAAGGAATAGGTTTTTATGACTTCAATTCTATTGGGCTCTTCTGGTATAGTGACATAGGGCTGGTCAGGTCTGGCCATCTGACTATAGGTCGCTCCATCTAATGTTTCTACATATACTAATACATCTATTAAGGTATTTTCAAGTAGTGGAAATTGAATGGTCTCCCCGTTGATTTGATCTAGGGCGGCTAAGGTAGCTTGATAGCGTCTGATAAGTGCGTCTGGGGTTAGTTGTTCATCTTGGAGTACTAAGTCAATCTGTTCATTGAAGCTTGGATTGATCTTGGGAATGGCACCGTTGAGCATAGGCACCTTCCAAAGCATGTCATAGGATTGTGCTGAGACTTGTTTTAGCTGTAAATAGGCAGGTCTGATCTCATGAGCGTATAGCGCCGAGAAGCCAAACACCACCAAACATGCCAAAGTAAGCAGTATCGATCTTACGGAATCCATGCGGCATATTTATTCAGGTTCCAGTCGATGTTGTACTCTTTTCTGAGTGCTTCATACAATCCGTCATTATAATTAGATAACTGATCACTCCGATAATCTCGAGCTACTTGATCAGAAACGGACTCGAAGGGTTGAGCTTCTGGTAGAGCTCTAGCTTTCAGTTTAATCACATGCCAGCCATACCCGGATTGTATCGGCTCTTGCCAGCCAGTTGTGGTGAACTGTGAAACCCCTTCCACAAATGATGCCCCAAAGTCTTGCATGAGCTGGGCAGTGGTCTTGTTGACTTGATCACGAGGGAGATGTAATGGATTGCCGGCTATCAGATCCTCAGGTTCTTGACCGGTTACAGTATTATAGAATTGCTGCGCCTGCTTCTGAGCGTCGTCAGATACATCAGGAGAAAAATAGTATTGACTCATCGTATAGTTTGCTTCGGTCAGGTATCTTTCTCGATGCCGCTCATAGTATTCCTTTAGCTGTTCGTCTGTGGGTGGACTATTATCTGAGATGTCTTTTATGAGAAACTCATATTTCTGAACTAAACGCCGTCTGATAATCTCGTCATTATGATCGAGGTTCATTTTAAGGCCTTCGCTATAAAAGATTTCGTTTTTAAGTTCTTGGTCAATCAATCGTCTTAGGGCCAAGCTGTCTGGTGCTGCGCTCCAAGTACGTTGATAGATGTCGATGAGTCTATCGATGTCATGATCAGTCATGACAATCGTGTTATCGAGACGATTAGGATCATCGCTGACGAAGGCGTAATAGATAAATATGAAAAGACTTAGGAATAAGAAAGCAAAAAGAGGGTCAGAAATTATGCGCTTCATTCTATGAGAAATAAGTCAACTAATTACTTCGACTTTCAAATGCGATAAAACCATAAAATCGATTAAATCCATCATGTGGGCCTCAGTCTATCTTAAGCTAAGATAAAATCAAGCCTCAATCACAAGCAATTGATAATTGACAACTAGAATATAGGAGCATCAACGAACACTGGAAATGTGATTAGTACAGTTCATGAACAAGCTTAGTGAGAAGATATATTGACTAATGTTGACTTATCAATTGTTTTACTTGCGACAGTTAGCCAAGAGAGCCTGAGATGATCATAACAACAGACTTGAATACAAATGCATTGGTTTTTTTACTCGCAGACTAAACGTTAAGAAAATTAAAAATAACAGAATATAATTCTGATAAATTAATGCACAGCGAATTAAAATCCAAAAAGTCGGCAATATAACGAATCAAACCATACTAAAAATTTTGACAAAAATTGAAAATAGAATCGACTTGTCCTTAAAATGACACTAACTCACCTTCAAATATTTTTTCGGAAAATGCTGGCAACCATACTCTAGAATTCGGAATAATAATCGACGTATTCGAGCTTGAAAAATTATTTACTAACAAAAAACACTATTAAGGATGAATAAAGTATTCTACTTTATCGTCATGACATTCGCATTCCTCGGATTGCAGAATGGACATGCACAATCGCTAGCGGACTTTCCCGCTGTTTCCTCTCAGATTGATCAAGATAACTGCTGCATGAATGAGTCAGTTACGCTATTCAATTTAAACGGAACTCAATTTATTTATGTCGAAAATGACGCAGACTGTTTCGGCCCAGGTGGTCGCTTATACCTCGCAGATGGAACACTCTGGTGTCAGGATGGAGGTATAAACTGTCTTCAATTCTACGGACTGAGTAATGGTACATCGCTATTCGAATGTACTGCTGAATCAGACGTAGATCTTTTTGATTTATTTCCTTTTCTCGGAGGCATCGTAGATGTCAATAACTGCCAAGGAGAGGTAATAGAGTATTACAGAAATACATCTGGACACGAGTTCCTATGTATTGTCGAAGGAGGTACTCGAACATTTTTCTTTAGTGATGGTACACCATTCTGTGTAAGTGATGGGTCATTCGATTGTCCTACAGC
>CAZDHV010000335.1:0-2943 GCA_964505335.1 uncultured Saprospiraceae bacterium
AAATTGTAACCATTAACCTTATGATGCAATAGCCCTATGTAAAGAAATAGTTATGCTATTGTCAAATTAAAAATAGCCCCCACCAAAGGGTGAGGGCCGTGTAATCAAAGTCACTCTCAGGCTGACTCTAAATTCGTCTGAATTTGGATCTTTTCGTACCACTGTATGTTCCTCGTGAAGTACATCGTGGCTCCCAGTATAGCGGTAAGTCCTATGGTGCCGATCAATAGGGCATAGTCATTGGACAATAGCGTGAAAAACAAGAACCCGTAGATGCCTGTCAATACGACTCCCATCATGCCAGCAAGCCGCCAAGAGCCGAGCACACTCTTGGTGTATAGGGATACAAGCAGGATGGTAGTCGATGCCGAAAGCAGGAATGACATATTGTAAGTGATATGCTCAGATAGTGCTAATAGCATGGTGAAAAATAGGGTCAATGCAAGACCGACGAGTATATACTGTAGTGGATGGATTCGCTTCTTATTCAGGATCTCGACTAAGAAGAAAACAAGAAAGTTGAGCCCGATAATCATCGCACCATACTTCGCTGATCTGAGGGATTTCTGATAGTGGTCATTGCTCTCATACATGGTGAATCCAAATCTGGAGCTCGTCTGTCTGATGAAATTCTCATCATTTGTCCACGAAGAAGGGTAGTTCCTGTTGAGTTGCAAGAGCTTCCACGTTGCCTCAAATCCCTCGTCTGTAACAATCCTATCATCGGGCAACACATATCCATCAAAACTTGGATCTGGCCAGCTCGACTTGATATTAATCTGGGTGACATCACCATCTGGAGTGAAGTCCATTCTGCCACTACCCTGAAGATTCAGATCGACAGAGAATGATATGTCCTCCTTGGCCCATTGCTCGAGATCACTGCAGGCCATGGTGATGCCAGAGCTGTATTCTGAAATTTTAGATCCTGATTCAACAGGTAGTATGTGGTCATTGAGTTTAAAATTGATCTTTTCCTGGATTCCTCTCAGATCCGAAATAGCCAATGTGATATAGGCATCTTTCCAGCGTATGTTGTCAAGATGTTTTTGATTGAATTCGGGAATCTTAATCTTACCAGAGAGGTTCAGGTCTGAGTCATACAGAAGTATTTTATAAATCCCTCTATTTCTCTCAGTGGGGATGACCTCGCCAGTAATGTTGAGTTCAGAGGGTAGGATCCGCAGATCGCTTGACCACGTGATCAGTTTTGTCTTGGTTTTTGAGTCGTCGTCATCAGATACAACTTCTTTGGTTTGTTTATAGTCCAAGGGTATAGTCAGAATTGGCCCAGAAATTTTCTGATTTCCAGCCCATTTGGAGCTGACCTCTTCTATGGCATTCTGACTAGAGGCTTTTCGTTCATAGACCAAGTCAGTTATCATGCTCCGGGGAATGAGTAAACATAACATGATAATAGAAATGGTGATGAGTTTGATGGTTATGGATTGTTTAACCCAGCTTTTTGCTTTTTCAATTGCATTCATAATTATTGTTTTTAAAAGTACTTTGAAATTCAAAGTATATGGATAAAAAAATTTGTCTTCTATTTAAGTAGCTCTTCGATGGCTTTAATATGTGCCTTAAAAGCTCTTCTTCCCTCGTCTGTCATGTAATAGTCTGTGTTTGGTTTTCTATTGATGAATGATTTTTCAATTCTGATATATTCATGTTTCTCCAAGGTTTTCAGATGGCTCGCCAGGTTACCGTCAGTTACACCGATGAGTTCTTTTAGCCTCGTAAACGACAGGTGTTCATTGACCATCAGTGCAGACATGATCCCAAGTCTAATCTTATTCTCGAATGCCTTATTCAGTTTGTCTAATAGATTTTTCAAAGGAATCGGGATTTATGAACGCTTATCAGTGAAGTGCATAAAGATGCCATAGATGATGTGCAACACACCAAAACCCAAAGCCCAAAATACTAAACCATATCCGATGAAATAGGTAGCCAATAGTCCAAGCAAAATTTGCAGAATACCAAGCCCTTTAGTTTCCTTCAAGGTATAATGACTACCATTGACCAGAGCCAAGCCATAAAATATTAGGGTGAGTGGCGCAATGAGACTTATATACCCCTTGAGTAATAGTATGATACAAAATATGCCTCCAGTCGCCAGCGGAATCATTAGGTTACCCAAATAGGTAACTACCTGCTGGTCCCATATCTTTTGATTCTTTTGCTTGGCCTTCTTAGTGGTGAAATAAATGCCTGTGGTAACCGAACAAATGATTACCCCTCCTGCGATCAATAACAAGTGTAACATGTTATCGACCGTAATTTGGGCAATTCTATGACCTAAATAATCTTGACCAGAATATATAGTGATATAGGCTAAGTACGCGCCAATGAGCGCAAACACGCCTGCAAAAACACCTGATAACCCACTCAACGAGATAAATCGTGATGATCGATTCATCATTTCTCTGATATCCCGGAGATCATCTATATACTTGTCTTTAGTCATTTTAAAAGTACTTTGAAATACAAAGTTATAAAACAATGACAAATTTTCAAATCAAGAATGTTACCACAAAAAAGGATTCATTCGATTACTTCTCATGATTGATTAATGTGCGACATCTCCGATGTCGGCAACTCGTCTGATTGCCTTTCTACAAATGTTAGATCTCTCCGAGATCAAGAAAAATCAAGGAGGGAGTATTGGTGTTTGATAATAATCGTTGAGTATCGTTCTTCAGTATGCGCTATCCTAAGCTTAATATACCTCCGTTAGCAATAAGGAGATCAGATTGACAAGGTCTGCAAATATGTTTAAACCAGAAAGCTCACCACAGAAAAACTAACTTCCAAGATGAGTTTATAGATATGATTAATGAATTTGAAATTGACACTGGTAAGAAGGTTTCATTCGATTACTTCTAATGATTGATTAATGTGCGACATCTCCGATGTCGGCAACTCGTCTGATTGCCTTCT
>CAZDHV010000336.1:0-2892 GCA_964505335.1 uncultured Saprospiraceae bacterium
ATAGAATACAAGGAACTTGTTAATGAAACTGAGGAAAAGATTCTCGAATTATTCAGCGAATTAATTTCCTCAAAATCACTGGGAGTTAATTTCAAATGGTCAAATAATAGTGGAATTTTAGAAAACAAAATATCAGTTAGTTACAGTGTAGAAAAACGTCCGTAGATTACATGTGATACAAGGTCTGATAGACCCCAGCGTCTGTATCATATTACTCATTCATTAATACTTATAAAATTAATCAGAAAATGAAAAATGCCCTTTTGATACTACTGACAATAGCTTTCATTGCTTGTCAAAACTCGAATGGAACCCCAATAATACTTCCAACCACAATTGCAGAGATAGGTGAAGTATTAGATAGTATACATGTTGAAGATCAACAATACAGACAACAGATTCAACCCATCATGGATGAACATGGGCGGGATTCAAAAGAAATGAGATCACATTGGAAAAAAATAAGACAAACTGACCAGAACAACTTGAGAGTGGTTGAAGCAATACTCGATAAACATGGTTGGTTAGGCTCTGATCAAATTGGGCGGAGGGCGAATTCAACTCTTTTCTTGGTTATTCAACATGCAGATCAGCGCACCCAAGAAAAATACCTCCCAATAATGAGAGAGGCCGTGAACCAAGGGAAGGCACAAGCTCAAAGTTTGGCTTTATTGGAAGACCGAGTCGCATTAGGAAAAGGCGAACTCCAGATTTACGGAAGTCAAATAGGTACAGACCAAAAAACAGGAAACATGTATGTACTTCCATTGGCCAATCCAGAAACAGTTAATGAAAGGCGGGCTAAAGTTGGCCTTGGACCCATTGAAGATTATATCTCTCATTGGGACTTAGAATGGGATGTTGACAAATACAAAGAAGAAATAGCTAAGTATAATTAAGAAAAAGCACTCTCACCTAAATTCGAAATCCGAATCCCAATGGGCGCAAGATGTAATTACATAATAATTGAGAATAAGGAACATACAATATATTATTCGAAATAGGGAGCAGACACTATAGGATATGACCTCGCAATTGGATTAGAGAAGACGATCAAAAACATACATGAATATCTCAGTGAAGAAAAACAACTATTGAATAGTAATTGGGCAGAAGGATCAATAATTATAAATTTGGATGAACATGAAATCTTGTTCTTCGATGGTTTACTTGGAATTGAAAGCACATTTTTGAAAAATATCTACATAAAGTTACTCAAAGATACATTTTACTCTGAATGGGATATAAGATGGGCTATAAATGGACAAATTGATATAGCCAAATATCTCAATATACCAGTATCATCTATAATCAACTTAGATGATTTTATGCAAAATCAACCCAAATTAATTGAGATAGAAGAGAAACATAAAAGAGTTTCAACCTTAATTTTCATTGAAACAGATAACTCTGTTATTAGTTATTTTTTACCGTACTATATTCACTCGTACTTATATTTCAATTTAGACAACTTAAAGATATTTTTATCGAATTACAAGCCAATTGAATATAAGGCTATACATGATCGTACTAATATTCAAGAATTCATCTATATCAAAGAAGAACTCAAAGAAATATTTTTATATAAATCCCATCCTTCTATGATTGGATATTTATTTAAGTCAATCAGCAAATGGCCTAAGTGGCAGATAAAATACTCACATGAGGGTTATAATTGGCTAGATAGAACATTGGGCATTGAAGTAAGAATTACAGATACAGAAGCATCAACTGTTGAAAACATATTAGAACATGTTTTCATTAATGATAACTCCTTTTACGAGCAGAGAAAAATTTCTCGAAAAAAACAAATTGAAATGAAACAGAAAATCACTGAGTGGAAATTAGAAAACATAACAAATAATCCGAGAGCCGGACGATTATAGTCTATCACCTAAGACACCTGCCCTAATTCGTCATATGTTTTACCAGATACACACTACAAGTTAGCTCGACTACTAAATCAATCTTAGACCTAGTTCTTCAAGTCCGTCTCCCCTAACTCACCATAACCTTGATGGATTCCTTTGGCAATAGCCGGTACGCCATCGGTCATCCAAGGGGGCATCGGCTTATCCTTGAGATAGTGATCAAAAAACTGCTGCAGGCGAATATTAAAATCTAAGCGATTCTGCCATTTTACGGGCCAGTGTGGTTCTTTATTGTAGTTGAGGAACCAGGCCTTTTTTCCTAAGCGTCGCAAGGCCATGAAATACTCGATGCCTTGATACCAAGGTACCGCACCATCCTCGTCATTGTGTAATATGAGTACTGGCGTGGTAACCTTATCTGTATTGAATATTGGAGAGTTCTCCAGGTATAGTTCTGGCTTATCCCAGAGCGTGCCTCCTATCCTACTTTGCGTGTGCTCATACTGAAACATACGGCTCATGCCTGATCCCCAGCGTATCCCGCCATAAGCACTGATCATATTCACTACGGGTGCTCCCGCCTCAGCACATCTGAATTTGTCCGTCTTAGTCAGTAAGTGAGCGATCTGGTATCCTCCCCAGCTATGGCCTTGGACGGCGATGCGGTCTGTGTCCACCCAACTGTGCTCTGATAAGGCATCCACGCCAGACATCACAGCGTTGTAGCAACTCTTACCCGGATAGCCAACCTCATAGGGAACATCGGGATTAAAGATCACGTAACCCTGATTCGCATAATAGGCATATCCAATGGTACTCCGTCCAGCAAAAGGAGCGCCATGTCGATGCAACCGATCCGTACTGCGCTCATAGAAATTGACGATTACAGGATACTTCTTATTAGGGTCAAAGTCATCTGGCTTAACCAATAGCCCTCGTAGTTCCTGGCCATCATAAGCCGTCCACTCCATCAATTCTACAGTACCCCAGCGATAATCAGCTTGCTGGGGATTGGCATGGG